>JAPPII010000125.1:36044-56112 GCA_028820845.1 Candidatus Poribacteria bacterium | reverse complement strand
CATAGGAACACCCATAACTATTGAATCAAACACTCTTTTGAGAAATATCAGTATAGAGACATTAGGAATGGAGGTAGAGCATTCCAAGCACTGCCTGTAGACGTAACTTCACGACAATTCAGAACGTTATTCTCCTCAAGACCCAACATGTTACGTATATTATCCTAACCTCTTAAGATCGCTGTTAAAATAGCACCTTCGTACATCCCAGAGGAAGTTGAAAATGCGTGTCTTCTTCACGGCGTTATCAATTGTAATAGGTATCATCGGTTCTGTTTTTATCATACAAGGCGGTTACCATCCTCTCAAGTATCAAGAGGTTTTGTCTAAAAACGCGAGTGCGGTCCAAGTCACACAGGTTTATACGGAGGCGACATATAGTATAGCAGTCGGGGTCGGTATTGTTAGCATAGCCGTCTTAGTAGCAGTTATAGGTATACTCTTTTTTACAAATAAACCGATAAAAGCAGACAAACAAATAGAAGATAATTACGATACACAATTGACAGACAATCCAGTGCCTGAAACATCCTCTTCATCGTAATTGAACCAATGTTGGAATTAAATAGGGATCTACAGCATCACACGAGAGGTATGCCAATTGAATCCGATTGTTGATAACCTTTCCAGCATCAACCAACGTATCGCCGACGCTGCAGCGCGGAGCAATCGGACACCAGATTCAATAGGGCTTGTTGTCGTTACAAAAGGGCGCTCAGTTCCAGAGATGCAGACAGTTTTTGCTGCAGGTGTTACAGACATCGGTGAAAACCGAGTGCAGGAAGCTCAGCAGAAGTATACATTAGCAAACTCATTTGTTAGCACCGCAAGTCCTGTCCCTACTCACAAAACATGTCGGTGGCATCTCATTGGACACTTGCAAAGAAATAAAGTCAAAACGGCACTCAGTATGTTCTCGCTGATTCACTCAGTCGACAGTTTACGACTCTTGACAGAGATAGCACGCCGATCCGAAGAACGTGCACAACAGACAGATGTTTTAATCCAGATAAACACAACGGGTGAGACAAGTAAGTATGGTTTAGATGCTGACGATTTACTTGGATTCATGGAAGAGGCACAGGCATATCCAACAGTCCATATCGCTGGATTGATGACAATGGGGAAACTAAGTCCTTCACCCGAAGTAAACCGTCCAGCGTTCGCTTTACTTCGATTACTTGCTGAAAAAATAGAAGCACAAAAGTTTCCTGGAGTTACTATGCGGCATCTCTCAATGGGAATGACAAACGACTTTGAGGTTGCTATTGAAGAAGGCGCGAATCTCGTTAGAATCGGTAGAGCGATCTTCGAGGTTCCAGGTCCACGGAAAGGTACGTCATGAGCGAAACCTACCTGAACGAACCGCAAGGAATAATTAAAAATCTTCAATTAGGTGTAATAGGCATTGGAAAGATGGGAGGCATTATCGTCCGAAGTATTGCTGGAACGGTATTCCCTGCCAGACACGTATGGGTTACGGATCTGGATACCACACTTGTCAAGCAGCTCTGTGAAGAAAAAAGCACTAACAGCACAGCGGATATTGACACACTCATGGAAAAGGCGGACGTGATTCTCTGTGCGGTGCCACCCGCAGCTATCCCTCACATTCTCCCACAGGTTGCGCGCAACTTATCAATATCGCAATCGCTTATTAGCATCGCTGCAGGTGTGACAACAACAACACTTGAATCCTATTTTGACACACCCCCAGCTGTTATTCGGGTAATGCCAAATATCGCGGCTTCGGTAGGGGCAGCAATATCGGTGCTAACGACAGGCAGCGCAGCGAACGAGACGCATCTCACAATAGCACAAAAGATTTTCAACGCCTGTGGTACCTCCTTAGTGATGGATGAGCGTCATCTTGATGCCGTCACAGGTGTGAGTGGCAGTGGACCTGCCTATGTTGCACTCTTTATCGAAGCATTAGCTGATGCCGGTGTTCATGTCGGTTTACCTCGGACGGATGCCCAAAAACTGGCAACACACACCGTATTAGGAGCAGCAACGATGTTAGCCGAAACGCAGGAACATCCTGCGACTCTCAAGAACCGCGTCACGACCCCCGGTGGCACAACAGCTGCTGGACTGCACGCTTTGGAAAAAGGAGGCTTGAGGGCTACGCTCACCGAAGCGATTCTCGCCGCAACTGAACGCGCGAAAGAATTGGGTAGCACATAAGATTGGGAAATATAGGAAAAAAATTATGGATCTACTGGCTTGGGTTCTTCACCAATTGATTGAAATTTATGTATTCATCGTTATAGGAAATGCCATTCTTTCTTGGTTTGTTTACGGCACGCAAAATTCAACTATCAGGCAAATCTATTGGTGGACAAGTCGTATCGTAGATCCAGCTTTGACCCCGATTCGTAGAGCACTTGGACCCAGGACTCGAAATCTCGGTATCGATATTTCGCCTTTTATCCTAATTTTTCTGCTAATGATCTTGAGAGGGCTGTTCTAACCATAAACAGACGGAGGGCGCAATCCGCTTGATGTCGTTAAAAACTGAAATGCAATCTGCATAATAAACGGGACCTCACCAGAAGTCGATTCGCCAAAACTGTAAGTGCTTCAGGGACAAGCATACGAAAAATATGAAACAGGGAAATTCCGCCGCAAAAAGCGCGACACGTAAACAGGGCAAAGCAAGCAAGGGACCAGAAAACGATTTGCTAACCGACCAAACACGAGAGAAAGTGATTTTGGATACTTGGGCAAATGCCAATATTCATGCCGTAGTGAACAAAAAGACGAACACGGCAAGCGTCAAGACGCGGCAGACGCACCACAGTTCTGAAACCCAAGCTTATGTCCTACGCGAGATGCCTACACCGGTCCATCTGCTAACCCTTGAAACGCTTTGTAGGAAGATTTGTCAGGACATCTTTCTCAAGGCTGAGTTAATGCAGGGGCATCAGGTCACATACGTCCCGGCATGGGAGACCTATCCGCTCTGGATTGAAGAACAGGTCATCGCAGCAGCAAAATCGAAATCTCCGCTCAAACTCTCTGTCCTCCGCAAAAGGTGTCGTGCCCGGCACAAACAGGAATTAGAAATCCAAAAACAGAAATTCTATCAACTTGGTATCTTTGCTGATTGGGATACTTCACAAAAGACGCTTGAATCGCGGCAAGAGGCAAGACTCATTGCCCTTATTAGCCGCTTACGAGATTCTGACTACCTCCACGATCTACCCCAACTGAGTCCGTGGTGTCCCAAATGCACAATCCCGCTGAACGAAGCAAATCTCATACAGATGCCAACAAAAGCATTGAACGGCTATGTAAAATTTCCATTTAATGTGGGGTTGGAGGCATTTGGTACCAACGTCTTTTTTGCAGTGCAACTGCCATATCTCCGAGAAATAGCATGGACTACGGAACTCGGGATTAACGAGAACACTACCTATTGGCTTACGCAATTCGCAGATGAATTTCTGCTCTTTGCTGAACCACAGTTGAAAAATTTTTGTCGGCGTCTTGCCAAAGGACAGCAGCGACCCAAGCGTGTTAAAGAAATCAAAGCCGTTGAGCTCACACAGTACACCGTAGCACATCCACTCTTTCCATCAAAAGCGTTAAATATCACACTCGTTCCGCAACCTCTCCCTGAAAAACTGTCTAACTCACAACCAACACCGTTTTTAAAATCTGGTGTTCTGCCGCTAAATCCTGCCCACGATCAACTCAGCTACGACCTCGCTCAAGAACTAAATATAGCCTCTACACCCATTTTCGATGAAACAGGAAGACTCACAGAAGAAGCCGGGCAACTGTGTGGCTTGTATTTATTTGATGCAGAAAAATTCATTATCCCTCAATTGGAAAGATTTGGATACCTGCTGAAGACCTATAACGAAGAACGGCGTGAACTTCACTGCCCACGCTGCGAAGAATTAGCAGTCTTTCGCCCATGTTCAAAATGGGTATTTTCCGTTTCCAACAACCACGCCACTTTCCAACTCCTCAACGCGCAAGACCATTGGGACAATTATGCGAATACTGAGCACAAAAACATTGCTGATGTCCGAAAGGCTGTCTCAAATTTCAGAGACTTACAGGTTTCCGCACAACGTCAATGGGGAATGCCGTTACCAATCCTTCTCTGTGACCAGTGTGACGAACCGCTCACGGATAAAAACACACTGAGTGCCATTCGGAATTCCATTCAGCGCGGCTTCGAATCTTGGTTCCGATTAAGTGTTGAGGAACTCCTACCTACCGATACACACTGCTCGAACTGTGACTCAAGCGAATTCCGCAAAGAAGCTACACTGATTGACGGACATTTCGCAAATTTACTCCAAACTATTGATAACTCTGATTTCAAGAAAGCACTCGGTGGTTCCACAAGCGTCATGTTTGTTCCACAACCAAGCACGAGTGATGCTGAGTGGATAAAATGGTTAGCCGAGATCAGCGTTATTTCCGCTGCACTTACCAGAAGTCGTCCAATTAAAGAAAGTCAACCTTTTAAGCAACTAAAACTTAACATAATGCCTAAAATTGGCAGCGAAATTGAAATCGACGACACTTTCCTAAACAAATATCCAGCGGATGTTTCGCGCCTCGTTGCTATAACACCTAATCTCAGTACACAGCAAATTACCCAGCAACGACTTGAGAAAGTTGCCGAAGACCTTCTAATGGAATATCAACAACTACAAACCTTGTTTGAACACATCAGCGTCCTACTCCACGGTTCGCTCCCAAGTGAAGGACACAACACCAAAAATCGAAATAGCAACAAAGATGATGCCAGTCACGCTCACCTTCCGAGCGCGCCCACAGAACTGAATATAAATAGTACTGACAGCTCAACCGCTGATAAAAATTTAACTATTGATGCGCTTGCGGTAAACGTTACCGCACAACTTCTGCAAGACATAAGACAGATTTACGAAAATGGGCAGTTTCATGAAACCTGGAAAATGTTAACCGATTTTTGTGCACAAGATCTCAGTTTCTATGTGCACGCTATCGAATCCCGCGATGCCACACCACCTCACGCAGCATACGAGGCACTCACACAAATCAGCATCGCGTTGCTTCAACATTTCGCACCTCTGACACCCTTTTTGGCAGAACATTTCTATCGATTGATTTCTGTAGATAACAAAACCGATAACCATAGCATTTTTCAAAAGAACTGGCATTCAGTGTCGCCTGCAATTCGGCAAAGTCTGCGGGCTTCCCAGACGAAGAAAAATGATGCAAAAGCGGAATGGGAGGCACTTAGAAATGCCCACAATACAGAAGGGTAAAAAATTTAGCTGGCAGACCGCTATCCCGTTAATCAGCGTAGCAATACCGATGCTAATACTTGATTGGACCAGCAAATGGCTCGTGCAAATGCATATCACTCAGATTACAGAGGTAATTCCGATTATCCCTGGCTTCTTTAATTTGCGGCACGATAGAAATACTGGCGCGGCTTTCGGTGTGCTTGCTGGACACAGAATCTTACTTATTTTGATTACCCTTGCCGCCTTAGTCTTTATCTTCGCGTACTATCTACGATTTAAGGAGAGCCGTTGGATGCAAATCTCGCTCGGTTTTCTGCTTGGAGGCGCCATTGGAAACTTCATTGATCGTATCCGTTTGGGTGAAGTCGTTGACTTCCTTCAATTCGGCATAGCAAGCAAGGGACTGTTTTGGCCAACCTTCAACATTGCCGATGTCTCAGTTTGCATCGGAGCGGGTATGCTAATCGTTTATCTCTTCCGCAATCGTAATGAGACCTATCAAAGTTGACTTTCTGGAGTCGCAGAAACAGGCTCGTGAGCTTATTAAGAAATCAAATACCACTTTTATCAGGGACCTAACGTATGTATAAATTCATCATTCAGTTACTCGCGCTCAGCTTAATCGCCCTTTTTTTGGCATCCGAGGCAACGGCACAATTTCAACCCCCTCCAGATCAGAAGACGCAAGAAGAGCATCCAGAGGACTATAGTGAAAGCGCGTTGCGCCGCTTTGAGATTATCACTTTAAGTTCACTGCCGTTCGTCGCTGTTCACAGTTACGCCATCGTTCGTGGTATAAAAATGTACACTGAAAATCAATTCGCACCTGAGTTATCCCCTGCGGACTATCGGATCATCGGTGCTGGTGCCGTCTCTTTATCTCTGTTTATCGGATTATGGGATTGGTTACATACCCGCAAAGTAGACCGTTCTGCCCCGCGTATCCCTGAGCGAACACCGCCTGAACCCCCCGAAGAGGAAGAACCTACTGAAGGCCCAATCGCTCGCCTATCAAACACCACGCCTTATGCAGCAAAATACAGAAATAGGTCTCTACACGAATCAATGAACAAGGGACTGAACAGATGGGCAAGCGAACCGGCTGCCGGTCTCGCTATACCGCTCCTTCAAATTCGTTTTTGAATTCGGTTAATCTGTCGAAAAACTGCACAACTATAAAATGCGCATTCTCTTTATGGGGACCAGCGAATTTGCTGTTCCAGCACTCAGAGCACTCATTTCAGGCGATTTTGAACTTATCGGTGTTGCCACACAACCCGACCGACCAAGCGGGCGCGGAAAACGACTCAATTCATCACCCGTCAAAGTCGTCGCAACAGAACACAAACTCCCTATCTATCAACCTGAACGGGCGAGGAAACTGAACTTCGTGCGTACGCTTAAGGACCTCGCGCCGGATGTAATTGTTGTCGCCGCTTTCGGTCAACTTTTGCCACAGACAGTCTTGGACATCCCGCCATGTGGAACCATCAACCTACATCCTTCTCTCCTCCCGAAGTACCGTGGTGCTGCACCGATCCAGTGGGCATTAATCAATGGAGAAAGCGAAACGGGTGTGACGCTTATGTTACTGGATGCGGGTGAAGATACTGGCGATATTATCTGCGCTGAACGAATTCCAATCAGAGATGGGGATACGGCTTTAACGCTGACTGAACAGTTAGCCACGCTTGGTGCGAAACAACTTGTTCAGGTGCTATCAAAGATGCTGAAGAACGCGCCACCTCCAGCAACGCCGCAGAACGACGCGGCGGCAACACATGCCCCGCGGCTGACAAAGGAAACTGGACACATTAACTGGAATCAACCAGCAGTCGCAATCCACAATCTTGTGAGAGGGACAGCCATCTGGCCAGGTGCGTATACTTTCTTCCGCGAGAATCTTCGGCTTAAGATCGTTGATTGCCAACCAGAGACACAAGTATCTGCTTTACCACCGGGAACCCTTGAAATCGTAGATAGACAAAAACTATTTGTCGCCACAACAGAAGGAACACTCCAACTCCTGCAAATCCAGCCAGCAACGAAAAAAACGATGGAAGCACGCGATTTTATCAACGGGTACCAACTCCGAACAGGCGAGCGATTCTTGGAACACATACAACAATGAATAGCCTTAATAATACTCTATTCGCTACATTCAAAGTCTTTCTCTATCTCTTAATTCTGCTTGGTATAGTAGGTTTGTTGATTGTCTTCATTATTATCCCAAAATGGATTCGGACTGAGGAGGTGCTTGTCCCCAATATCACCGGCAAAACCTACTATGAAGCCATCCGTATCCTTGACGATGCCGGCCTCCAACCTGCAAAAACCATCCAAGAAGCGAGTAGTGATGCGCCTAAGGGTGAAATCGTTGCACAAAATCCGCAAGCCAATTTTAGAATCAAGTACTACCAACCCGTCCATATCACAGTGAGTATTGGTGTGGAATTAACGCCTGTCCCGTCTGTCATTGGTAAATCACAGGAGGCGGCTTTTGATGCACTTACATCTGCTGGATTTCGCCCAAATCGGGTATCGTCTGTCCATTCTGAAAATTATGTGCAAGGCACCGTCATTGCGCAGACACCACCGGAAGGTGGAGGTCAACGGCGCGGAAGTTCAGTCAATCTTCTCGTGAGCCGCGGTCCGACCCCACAATCCATACAACTCCCGAATTTCCAAAGCCAACTCGCTAACGATGTCGTGTCTACACTCGAAGGGGTCGGACTAAAAATTGAAACACAATATAGCTCACATCCGACAATCCCGGAAGGGGCAATTATTACCCATAAACCCGCAGCCGGCGCGATGGTTCAAACAGATGACCTTGTTCTTTTAGAAATTAGCGGGGTAAGAACAAATGAAAATATTGGTAAACCTCTACCCTTCAAACACACTGTCAGTGAGGAAGGCAATTTGTCACGCCATATCAAAATTGTTATAATTGACGATTATGGTGAACGCACTGAAATAAATCAACGTTATGCACCGGGCACAGTGATTGATTTGGAACGAAAAGCGGTGCGGGTCTTCGGAAAAACACGAGTGCTTATCTACGAAAATGGTGAAAAATTACCTGAAGTGATTTATAATTAAGAAAAACTGAGGAGAACGGAAATTCCTACACCTAAGATTGCCCCCTCACTACTCGCCGCCGACTTTAGTTGCCTCGGTGAAGAGGTCAAACGCATCGTCGCCGCTGGTGCTGATCTGCTGCATTTCGATGTAATGGACGGTGAATTCGTTCCGAATTTTGGTATCAGCCCGCCCTTCATCGCTGCCGTGCGCCAAATAACACAGGTCGCTTTTGATGTCCATATTATGGTGACGCACCCGCTCCGCTATATCGACGCACTTGCTGCAGCAGGTGCTGATATAATCACCTTCCACATCGAAAGTGAAGACGATCCAGAAATGGTAATTGCCGCAATTAAAGCACACGGACTTAAAAGTGGACTCGCACTTTCGCCAAAAACACCGATCTCCACAGTTATACCGTATCTCTCGGATATTGACTTAGCCCTACCAATGAGCGTTGAACCCGGATTCGGCGGTCAAGCCTTCCAACACAATGCCCTTGAGAAAATAGCAGCATTGCATCAAATGAACCTGAAACTGGAGCAGCCGCTTGAGATCTCCGTCGATGGCGGTGTAACTACAGAAATCGCACCCCTTGCGACTCGTCAGGGCGCGACGATCCTCGTGGCAGGCACTGCTATCTTTAGCAGTGAACAACCGCGGGCAGTCATTGAAAAGCTTCGTAGTGCTGCAGCTTAACGCGTTGGCACCAAATCTCTATAGTATAAAGGGGGACCATAACAGATGCACACCTTCTATGTTCCACCCTCTCAGATTGACGCTGAGATTGCTACTATTACCGGTTCAGAGCAGCACCACCTCCGCAATGTCCTACGTATAACGTCCGGAGAGACTATCCGAATTATTGATGGACAAGGCAACGTCTACACCGCGGAGATTCTTGACACATCTACAAACCGTTCTTCAAGCATCGCGCGAATTCAGACCCACGAATGCCGGGCACCGCTCTCGCCAACTCTCACACTGTTTCAAGGACTCCCCAAAAATGACAAAATGGAGATGATTCTCCAAAAAACAACAGAACTCGGTGTTACACAAATTGTACCCCTCCACTCGGAACGCGCCTTACAAAAACCGAGCCAAAACCGATATGAGCGTTGGCACCGCGTCCTCATCTCCGCCACAAAACAGTGTAAACGCGCCTGGTTACCTGAGTTAAGCGAAGCACAGCAGTTTGAGACTTCTCTCTCACAACTCGAAAAGTTTTCGCTCCGTTTTCTCTTCAGCCCTCACGCAGAGGGACAACATATTAAGACAGTCTTGCGAGAGACACCCGACCCAAACGCCATCGCACTTTTTGTCGGACCCGAAGGCGGATTCTCTGACCAAGAGATCACCGCCGGGATTAAAAACGGGTGCGTGCCTGTAACACTTGGCAGAAATATCTTGCGAACAGAAACCGCAGCGATTACGGCTGTCGCTGTTACCACCTACGAATTTTTTTAACATTGACAAACTTCTCCACTTTTTGTAAAATCCCTAACTATGGATGCAAAAGAACTCACCAAAACTCTCATTGGATACAATACAGTAAGCCCGCTCAGCAACGTTGAAGTCATGGACTTTCTGACGGAAACGTTAGAATCCATCGACTGCGACGTGGAACGGGTTGAATACAAAGACCCAGCGGGTGTGCTAAAAGTGAATCTGATTGGACGCAAAGGACCGGAGAACGGGGAACGTGGACTTGCACTGCTCGGACACATAGATACTGTCCCCGCTATCGGTTGGGCGATGAACCCGTTTGAGGCACGGATCGCTGATGGGAAGATGTACGGCAGAGGGAGCTGCGATATGAAAGGCAGCGTCTCCTGTATGATTGAGGTCGCATCGCGCTACGCTACTTCTGAGTTGAAGGCACCCCTCTACGTCGTCATCACTGCTGATGAAGAGGTAGGCTACTTCGGGGCAAGTGCGGTTGCGGAAAAGTCGCAGATGTTCAAAAAGCACGGATTCCCACAATACGGTGTCGTCGGCGAACCGACAGAACTACACGCGGTATATGCCCATAAAGGGGCTGTTCGGTTCACTGTCACAGCACACGGACGCGCAGCACACAGCAGCACGGGTGAAGGCGATAACGCGAACCTGAAGTTAATTCCCTTTCTCGTAGAGATGCGGGATATTTATCAGGAATTGACATCCGACACGCAGTATTTCAACGACGAATTCAACCCGCCTTTCACGGACTGGAACATCACTATTAGCGACGGCGAGTGTGCGGCAAATATCACTTCCCCGTTGAGTGTTTGTAGCATTAACTACCGCCCAATGCCCGGAGACGATGCACAGATATGGATAGATCGGGCGCGTGAATCGGCTGAAAGGCACGGGTTAATATTCGATCTGTACATTAACGCGCCGCCGGTCCGTACGTCGCCAGATGCGGAGATTATCCAAGCCGCACTCGAAATCACGGGAGAAGACTCCCCTCAAACCGTTGCCTACAGCACCGATGCCGCCGTTTTCGCCCAGCACATGGAGACTGTCATTATCGGACCCGGTAGCATTCGACAAGCACACACCGTTGATGAGTGGATGGCGTTGGACCAGTTCCCACAAGGCGTTTCGATTTTTAACCGGTTCGTGGAACGGTTCTGCGTCGGATAAGCATACTCAAAAAGCAGAGGATTACAACCGATTTAGGCAGCTGAAAACGAGATTGTCGGCTTGTCGGCTTTTGCTGCCTAAAGGACAAGGTTTTGACGGGAAGATTGCTAACAAAGACATGGACAACATTACTAAAATTGTAAACGACTTTGGCGAAAGCATCATTCGGGTGGAGGGAGACATTCCTGTCGATCTACCAACAAAAAATGGTGATAGATTTCTCTTTATCAGTCATGACCAAAGTTTCCTAACGCACGGCTTGCATAAATATCCTGCCAAATTTTTCCCTGAGTTACCGCGCTGGCTTATTAAAAGGTATTCTCAAAAAGGCGACTGGATCCTCGATCCCTTTGCAGGCAGCGGTACCACAAATGTTGAGGCACTCCTCTCACTGCGAAACTCTGTTGGAATTGATGTGGATCCATTTTCGCGTTTCATTTCAAAAGTGAAAGTAACGGCTTTGACAGAAAAAGAACTCAAGTCGGCACAGAAAGCGCTTTTGGACGCTGTTAACTGTTATCGTCCCTCGCTTGTCTCCGAATGTGACTTACCAAATTTTCCTTATAGAGATAACTGGTTCAACAAAGAAATTCTGTTAGAGTTAACCTATTTAAGAAAGCAGATTCAGTCCCTTGAAACCGATAATCCTACCAAAGACTTCTTCAGAGTTTGCCTTTCGTCTATCATTCGTTCCGTTTCCAACGCCGATGACAATTGCACCCGCACGGTGATACGCAAGAAATTGAACAAATTGGTGCGTTCTTACGACGCACTGAATAGGTTTGCCAAAGCAGTTCTCACTAAGGTGCCAAAAATGATAGCGTTCTCCCAAAGTTATCCACACGGCATTATCACCGATTTCCCAGAGGATATGGACGCGCGGAACATTAAGCACAGCGCACATTATTTCGACCTCGCGCTCACTTCACCACCTTATGTCAATGCTGTTGACTATCCGAGAACGCATCAGTTAGAGATGTATTGGTTAGGCTTTGCACAGGATTCATTAACCGCGCTGAAGAAACAAAATGTCGGTACAGAAAGCGTTTCAGCCAGCCATTACAAACACCGGCACGAAATAGGGGTGCTGGATGCGGATAAGGTCATAGCGAACATTTTTGAGGCAGATCCGAGACGCGCCTTCATCGCTTTCAAATACTTAGACGATATGCGAAAAAACCTGAATGAGGTTTACAAAGTACTACGCGAAGGCAGCAGATACATTATCGTCGTTGGTAATAATCGCATTCGGGGCCATTTATTTGAAAATTGGAAGTATCTCATGCCAATTGCCGAAGATATTGGGTTTGAAGTTGAAACTTACTTCGGTTCAGAAATTATCAAACATTTCATTAAGGTCCCCAGGGGGGAACGCATCAATACTGATTGGATTTTAGTTCTAAAAAAATAACGGAACCGAGGCGAAAACATGGCTAATATAGAAGAAAGAAGTAGACAGGCATCCGTAGATGGATTTGCCCATGAGCATATCGCTGCGGGGATTTTGATGAAGCGGTACCAAAACGTTTCGTTAGTTGACTTGCCTTTATCGCCCTATGACATCATCATTGTTCTTAAGAAAACAGATGGCAGCGAAAATATCATCCGAGCGCAGGTGAAAACAGCAACTCGATCAATTTCCTTTACTGGTGGAGCAAGAGGCGGGGTTGATAGGACATACAAATCAGACGTTAAGACTTATACGCAATCTACTGCAACTTCAGACATTGTTATAGGGGTTCATCCAACGGGTAATAACATATTTGAACTCTATTTTGTTCCGACTATTCTTATTGAAGAGCTTGATCAAAAAAGCATTTCTATTAACCGGATCGGACGTTTAAAAGAAAATTACTTCATCCTGGAAAATTGCAAAGAGAGGAAGGTAATAATCGACAAATGTAGAGAGTATGAAATTCTGTCGGAGGCCCGTTACCTTTTTTAGAAATTCCGCTAATTGCAGTTAGGATTATTTCGTTTTCCAGTTTATTCATCTATTACGGCGTTTTGCACATATCAGGTGCATCAAAAAAGACCGCATCCGGTTTTACCCATTCCGACTCACCGTCTGCCCACACCTCGCGCTTCCAGATAGGGACAATCTGTTTGAGACGATCCATGGCGTATTTGCAGGCTTCAAATCCATCTTTGCGATGGGGTGAGGCGACGGCGACTGCTACACTCACCTCGCCAATCTCTAACTTCCCAACGCGGTGAATCATAGCAACGCGATGGATTCCCCATTTTTCCGAGATCTCTTGTGCGATCTCTGCCATCTTTTTTTCTGCCATCGGTGGATATGACTCATATTCGAGATGTTTTACTGCCCTGCCATCCGTATTATTACGCACTGTACCGAAGAAAAGCACTACCGCACCGGCATCAGGTACCTCTACTGCCTCACGTACTTCTGCACCTGTAATAACTTCGGTCGTTATCTTAAACATCACATCCCCCCGTCACAGGTGGAATCAAAGCGACCTCATCTCCTTCTGTCAGCTCCGTATTTTCAGTGGCATACTCCCAATTGACAGACATCTGCATCACTTCATAAAACTCAGCGATTTCGGGCCACTCTTCCTCAAGCCGTTTCAAAATAGTTCTGACGGTAGCACCTTCTGGCAGCTCCATTTCTTCTTCAGATCTATCTAACATCTCGTGGCACACGGCAAAGTATTTGACGGTAACGTTCATAAGTTCTTCCTTTCAACAGAGATTTAGCGGACAACAGCACCTACATTATGCGAAAAAGTATAACACAAACCCTCTTATAAAACAACTCTTTAGTGCAGATCCAACAAAGGACTCAGTTCTCCTACAGGTATAACCAGCCAACTGTGCTCTCTTCTGACTGTTGATAGCCGACCGCTGACAGCCAAATTCAAATTTATGTTGATTTTTATTGAAAATTCTGATAGAATAAAGAAACCGAGTGAATGTGATTCGCTATTTTGGACTTAACGCGGGAGGTAAACTAATGAAACCGAAAGTTATCTGTTATTTCATCATCATGCTGTTTGTCACCGGCATGATCGCCTGCGGTGGAGACGACCCCGAGCCTGAATCAACCGAAACGGAGACCCCAAGTGCGACAACATCTCAACCCGCGGAAGAAACGCCGACTGCAGGTAGAGATATTGATTTTGCTGCTGAGGAGCAAGCGATTCGTGATCTTTATGCGGTATATGCTACCGCCCATGGCGACCAGGACGAGGATACGCTCACAAAAGTTTGGCTCTCAGGCGAGAGCAAAGACATTTTCACCGCTTGGACATTTTGGGCTGGCACCTTTGAAAAAAACGAAGGCGCGAAAGCAGTATCGAAAGCATGGGCAGGAATCTTTCGACTGCGCGGGGGGAACATGGTGGTTGACATTACCTATATCGCTATTGACAGTCGAGGCAAAGAAGCTGTCTTGCGAGGCTCATATAATTGGGGTAATCAAGCCGGAGACCTAATTTCCGCACTGAAGAAAGATGGCAGTGACTGGAAAATTCGCGCGATTGACTATACGGATGGAAGGTTTGGAAAACAGGTTAAAGATCTGATTGACCCTGCCCATACCTTCGGAGAAATTGCTGAAGAATAGGCATGGACAAGATTATCCTTAAAGGGATTCGATTTCATGGCCACCACGGTGTTCCCGAAGCGGAGCGTCAAGTTGGTGGCCATTACGAAATTGATGCGACCTTGGGCTGTAGCCTCGCAACCGCCGGTAGCACTGACGCACTCACAGACACGATTGACTACGCAGAAGTCGTTACACGCATCATAGAGATCGGTACACGACAGTCTTTCCAACTCATTGAGGCACTCGCTGAAAAAATTGCAACGACACTCTTAGCGCAATTCGCAATCGAAGAGGTCCATCTCACCGTTAAGAAGCTGCACCCACCAATTGAACAACCGATTAACTACTTTGCTGTTGAGATTTTCCGGAGTAATGCGTAGATTTTCCACTATTATCTGTCTCCTCTTGATAACAACCACCCTCACATACGCCGACGGCAAAAAAGAGGTCTTATTTCCAGACATAGCATCCGGTATCCAAATCTACCGTTACGATTGGGATGTCGAAACATGTGTCCTTTATGTCGCTGAGATGTCTCGGCATGAGCCAACACTGCACTTTGAGGTAGCACTCGCAAATGCCCAAGTCTTAGGTAAAGAGACCGTGCGCTCCATGGCGAACCGTCGCACACAACGTGGGGATAGGCGCGTCCTCGTTGCAGTCAACGGCGGTTTCGGGGTTCTGGGGGATATGCGGGGCTACGGTGGGGTCCTGGAGAACCTTCACATCCAAGACGGCGAGTTGATTACACAACCGACCGACACCGAGGCATGCTTCGGTGTAACTGAATCGGGTGAGTTCTTAAGTTCCTCCGTTCAAATGAACGCCAGCCTTCAAATAGGCACGTTTATGCTGCAGCTCGGCTGTATCAATCAACGTCGGCTTGACGGATGTCAGGTAACACTTTACACACCACGCCTCGGCGAATCGACGCGCACCAACCGTCGCCGCGGCAGAGAGGTGATACTCAGTGGACTTCCGCTCCCTTTGACACCGAACTACGAACACGCCTATCGTGTCGAAAGCGTTTCCCGCGACGGAAACAGTCTAATTCCCAGAGATGGTGCAGTTCTCTGGATTAATGCCAGACTAAGAGACGAAAGCATCTCTCAGTTCAATACCGGCGCAAACGGCACACTCACCCTCTCCCTCTCACCACCCGAATGGAATCACGTACGGCACGCCATAGGCGGACGACTCCGACTCCTCAAAAAGGGTGAGATAAATGAGACACTCGTAGAGATGCACAACGCCGAAAAACGGCATACACCGGGCAAACGTACACCCGTACTAAATCTCAGCCACGAACCGCGAACAGCACTCGGTTATAACGCAGATACACTCTTTTTGGTCGTCGCAGACGGCAGACAACCGAAGTATAGCACAGGTTTAACGCTCTACGAACTTGCCAGTATCCTCATTGAACTCGGCGCAACGGAGGCAATCAATCTTGATGGCGGTTCCTCCAGCACTTTCGTCGTTAAAGATGCCGTTATCAACAAACCCTCCGGACAGCAGGAACGAGATGTTTTGAACGCTGTCTTTATCACAAAAGATGTCCCTTAGAAGGATAAACAATCGCGGAGGTTTACCTTGAAAACCTATTTTCTCGCAGCATTCAAGTTCCTAATATTGCTATCACTGCTATTTTGTTCCATCTTAGCCGCCAATGCAGCCGAGACCACAAAACTGTTGGCGGCAGTCCCACTCTCACAAACGGCGATTCAGTTACAATTCGACGGACAATTGCAAGCAGCGTCTGCCGAAGACCCCAATAATTATCAAATCACACCAGATGTCCAACTCGAATATGTCTTACTCGACCAACGATTGAACCGAGTCCTACTCCTCACCACGCCGTTGGAGGTAGGTAAAGAGTATCGCCTCACACTTCCAAATTTACAAACAGGCATAGTTCTAACACTCCCACCCGAAAACGAAATAACCTTCGGCACAGGCAGTGCTGTTACATTCTCTGGCGGCGCACAAGATACCACACTGCTTGTCAATAAAGATCGGAAGACCCGAAATAACAACGCAGGTGCAGAACCGACCCTCTTATGTGATCCAACAGGCAGTGTCTTTTTCGCCGCTTTCGACTTATATGATGCCTTTGAAGATATGGGTATCCGAGAACCGACACAGGTCTTAGAAGCAACGATAAGTCTACACGTCCAACAGTATGAGACAGACGCTACACAGACGGTGCTTTTCCGCCGCGTTCTACTCCCGTGGCGGGAGGGCAGAGGCACCTCCGAACGCGCAGAGGATAACGAACTTACCTATAACAGCGCGTTGCACCGTAATCTACCATGGAACAAAGCCCCCGCGCAGGCGATGTTAGCCGGAATAGACGGGGACAATGAAAGCGATTATAACGGTTCTGAGGATGTCGCGCACCGGACTGACGGCACATGTGAAATTCAAGGTGCAGGCAAACGTTATACATTCAAAAGCGAATTTCTTACGGATGCGGTCCGCTTCTGGGTCGCCAACCCCGATTACAACTACGGGTATCTCTTCGCTTTGCAAGAAGGTAGTGTCCCAATCGTTTTTTCTTCAAAAGAGGCAACCGATGAAAACCTGCGTCCAGTTTTAACGATTCGTTATCAGACACAACCACCGGTCAAAGTCGAGGCACAAGAATAAAAGTCAAAGTCGAGGCACAAGAATAAAAACGGACATAAATTGCCTATATATATTATAGTTTGTCCTACAAAAAATGTACTGAACCAACGAAAGGATTTAAGTGGCAAACTTTGATACGGCATCTAAGAAATCGGAGGAAACTATGGAACGCTCATCTATTGCTGAACACTTTGCAGCAGAAGCACTACAACAAGGCATCGAACAAGGTGCCAGAGAACGCGCCCTGAAAGACATTCTTGAGGCACTTACACTCCGATTAAAGCCATACGCAGCGACTGTCTTCAAACCCACACTTGAGACAATTGAGGACTTAGATCGGCTTGCCCAATTGCATCGCGCCGCAATTCTTGCAGAGACGCTTGACGACTTTGCACAGGCTCTCACGGAAAATAGCAATTGATAGAGCCATGAGAGGCCGCAATCTTGGCGGGGAGTTCTGATAGATTCTGAATGAATAATTGCAGACTTGCCACGCCTTACAAGATGCAAACGTGGTAATCGTTTTCACAACAAAAGAAGCAACCGGTGAAAACCTGCGTCCAGTTCTAACAACCCGCTATCAGACAGCAGATCAAAACGAGGAAACGCTAACGGGTAACCAATAGAGCAAATTATATGAACGATTTTTTAAAACTAATTCTCCCATGGCCAGCACGTGACTTCAACCTAATTTCAGACATTTTTGTTTACGGTATCCTGTTATTTTTTCTTATCTATTTGGGAATTTTCCTATGGAAAACCTGGCACCGATCCCGATTGATTAACGATTTGACTAACAAAGTCAACCAACACGTAAAACCTGCTAAACCGGAAATATTACCGCGTCTCGAAACCGAGTTTAATGGCAATAGTGAACTTGCTGAGGTTTGGCATGAGTTTCAGAATTCACTGATTACGCGAGAACCCAAAGAAAATCAAGAGAAAATAGTCTATAAAACGGACGAGGCATCTCTCTTTTTCAGCGAAGAACGACTGCTCGGACAACACATGAACCTCCGATTTTGGAATAGTGTTCCAGCATTGCTCGTCGGATTGGGTATTTTGGGAACCTTTGTTGGACTGGTTTGGGGATTGCTGCCCTTTTCAAGTATCGACTTTCAACAAACAGAGAACATCCGCAGTGCAATTCAATCTCTCCTATCCGGGGTATCCACGGCATTTGTAACCTCTGTTTGGGGTATGCTATTCTCACTTCTATTCAATTGGATAGAAAAATCCGGCATCGGTTCGGTAAGCAGTAAAATTGCAGAGTTGCAGCGCACGTTGGATCGACTATTCACATTAACAACACAAGAAGAAATAGCGTTTCGACAAGAGGACGAACTGACACAACAAACACAAGCACTCAAGGCATTTTCGACAGACCTCGCAAACGAGATTAAAAGTGCAATGGCACAAGGCAGACAAGAAATTATTGCGGAATTTCGCAATGCCCCTGAAACGTTCAGTAATGCTATAGGAGAACAGTTGACCCCGAGTCTAAATAATCTGAACAGTGCTGTTACCAATTCAGCAAGTAATATTGAAACCGTGATGGTAAAGGAGAGTCAACAAATTCTCCAGCAAATGGCAAATCAGCTGGTACCGCGTCTTGATAAACTGAATATAGCTGCTAACGAGATTCAGCGGACCATCATAGAAGGAAACCAAGAAATTCTTCGTGAACTCCACAAAGTCCCAGAGGCTTTCGGTCATGCAATAGCAGAAAAGCTCGCTCCCAGTTTCGATAATTTAAATGCAGCTGTGCAGGAATTACAAAGACAAAAAGAGGAATCCTCCACCAATGCCATCCAACAGTTGGTTGAAGAATTCCAGAGTTCCCTTTCAGGATCAGCAACTGCCCAAATGGAGGCACTTGCCGAAACCGTTAATAAGGCAAGCGAAAGCTTGATAACGCTCCCTGAACAGTTGGCTGGCATGATGGTAGGGGTTCAAGAACAGGTTAACCAGACGCGACAATTGCTATCGGAAACGTCTCATGATCAAACGAAACAAATGAAAAGCATGATGGAGGAAATGTCAAAAGCATTTCAAAACGCAATTGATACACATCAGACAGGTTTGTCCGCAACAACCGATAACATAAATCAAGAAATGCAACACATTGCTAACGACATACGAACCTTATTAGAAGAGGCAGCAAATTACACGAATAAGCAGTTATCACAACAGATGGCGGATATAAAACAAACCTCTGCTAAGAGCGTTCAGACACTTCAGACCCTAATTGCAGAGCTGCAGAAGGCGATAACCTCTATCGCATCGCAAACGACAGAAAAGTCAGAAGCGATGATAACACAGATGTATCAACTTATAGAGCAAAGTACCACCCGTCTTGAGAGCATTTTCACAACAGGAGAAGTGAGTGTCGGTTTGCTCTTGGAACAACAGGAAAATCAGATTAAAGAAGTCAATGCACAGATAGCCAATTCTCGGGAAACACTTGAAAAGAGCAGTGAAATGCTACAACAGATGGACAGGAGTGCAACGGGTGTCCAAAACATCCTTAAAAATACCCAAACCTTATCTGATTTATTAATCGCAAACGGTAATAGGCTTGAAGAGGCAAGTGAGCAACTGATTGAAGTAAGTGAAACATTCACTGAAGAAAACGATAAATACCTCACGGCAAATCGGGAAACGACTCAACAACTCCAGAGTACGCTTGTGCAATCACGACAGTTGCTTAACGATTTTTCAACACGCTTTGAAACGATTGATGCTGGTTTAAAGAGCATCTTTGAAGAAATTGAGGAAGGCTTAACAAACTACTCCACGACTGCCAGCGATTCGATTAACATGTATCTTAGCAAATTCTCGGACCAGTTAACTCAAGCATCAACTGCGCTTGCTGGCAGTGTTTCAGCACTTGACG
>JAPPII010000125.1:0-35944 GCA_028820845.1 Candidatus Poribacteria bacterium | reverse complement strand
ACAGTGTTGAAGAATTGACAGATATGGCAGATCGGCTCACACGCCAACTTAGAAAGTGTTTCAGCACTTGACGACAGTGTTGAAGAATTGACAGATATGGCAGATCGGCTCACACGCCAACTTAGAAATGGATAATGCAAAAAACACTATCTACCTCCAAAACTCTTACAGATGAAAATCCTTTCAGTCTCTCATTAGGCGACTTGATGGCGGGACTCCTGCTCATTTTCATACTTGTTCTCTCCTTCCTTATGTTGGACTTGATGGAAAAAGAGAAACAGGACGATAAAATCCAGCAGGTATTATTGAAAATTTTTACAGATTATGCTGCACTAAGGCAAAATTTGCACATCGCTCTTGAGGCAGAATTTGAGAAGGATCTTCAGCAATGGAATGCACTTTTGGATCGTGAGACCCTATCGGTTAGCTTCAGAGAACCAACAGTCCTATTTGCCCAAGGGAAAGCCGAGGTCCAGCTCGACTTCAAAAAGATACTGGATAACTTTTTTCCGCGCTACATCCAAATCTTAAAACGTCCGGAATATGTTAACGCTATCGCCGAAATTCGGATTGAAGGGCATACCTCAAGTGAATGGTCAGAAGATGTCAATCCTGCAGAAGCTTATATTTTCAATATGGAATTATCCCAAGATAGAACGAGAAGTGTCCTACAATATGTACTTCAGATACCTGCAATTCAAGACAGCAGAGATTGGCTACAGCAGCAACTAACCGCTAACGGCTTATCATCAAGTAAGTTGATTAAGCATCTCGGCGGCATAGAAAATAGTGAAGAATCGAGACGTGTTGAGTTTCGGGTACGGACAAATGCAGAAAAACAACTTGAAAAAATCAAGGAGCTTGAGGATATGATAGGAGACCCACAATGAATTCCGCTAAAAAACTGCTACAATTTAATTTCAACGCAAACACCTTTTCCACTCGCACTCCGAAACCTAAAGCAATCCCCAAAGAACAACTTGCGACTTTGAAAAAGATTATTGAAACACACGACGGGAGTAACACTACTCTACCAGAGAAAGAAAGTCTGAGACAAGTTTATCGTCAATTTATAAAAACACCGTCCCGTAAACTCTCCTCAGAATTTGACTCTATCAGACGTATCCGGCAACTCGCTTGGACTTTGACCTATGCCGAAAATGAAGAACCTCGCATCGTGGACACACCGAAACTTAAAAGCGCACTTCACTTAATCGAAAGCCGCTTTCGCATCAGCATGCTCTATGGCATTTTCAACGCATTGCTACAAGCCTGGGATACCCCAAATGCAGGTGAACTTCGATCGTTTTTGAAAAAACAGTTGAACGGCTATACTGGCTCTCAGAAATTCGTTCAGAAACTGAAAATGAACATAGGGTGGTACTGTGAGGAAAACGGGGCAACAAACCTTGCAATGTACTTGATACGTTCACCGAATAGGCTATCAGATGTTTGGACATTTCTCGAATTGCCGAACTATATGCATAGTTACGCATACTTTAGCGCGGTCGCCACGGCGTACACAACCTTCAACAATCAGATAGATATTAAGCACGTTAAAGATGTCATTGAATTTGTGAAGAAACACGATAATGATAAAGTAAACCGAGGCATCTTATCCAAACTTATTGAAAAACTCCGGACTGACGCAGCTGAGAATCTACGCCAACCTGTCCAATCTTATGTCCTTCAAGAATGGCAAGACCCACGTATCG
Organism: Candidatus Poribacteria bacterium; assembly: GCA_028820845.1. Lineage (NCBI taxonomy): Bacteria > Candidatus Poribacteria > Candidatus Poribacteria bacterium. The sequence goes on along the minus strand of JAPPII010000125.1, from coordinate 34,229 downwards.
CTGGCGCGGATATACGCTGGCGGGATATACCTGATGGTGCACGTCAAATTTTTACGCAATGGCTTACAAAAGAAGATCTTCGTTTCTTTTTCGATGTTGTTGCCAAAGCCTGTAATGACCAAAAGTTTGCCTACCGAAAAGCGTTCTGGCTGGCGTATTTTGAACATATTACCTTTTGCCGCCCCGTGCTGCATAGAGATGCTGAATATCTTTTCGGAAAGGACCCGAAAGCACTTCAATACTACCGAGATCGCCGTCCTGCAGAATTGAAAGGCGGTAATAGAAATAAACACGCTTTCATCATCCGAATGGGAGATTTTACCTTTGTTGAGTTTAGTACGGTAGGTGCCTGTTATGTTTACCACAACGCTGACCTACCGTTTGAATTGGGAGATTCAGAATATCACATAACCGAATTAAGCTCCAAACGATTTGCTGAAGAGAGAGTGATTCACAACGGCTCAGAGCGATATTCGTGGCAAGATAAATTTGCATTGTGGTTAGAAAATGAAACTGGAATTAAGAATTTGCGAAGTTATAGGTTGGATGGAAAACCTAATCCTGAGATCATCAATCCTTCGCGAACCTCGCGGAGAGAAGAAAAGCCAGAGTCTTATATCACCAATTGCCCTAATTGGAATTGTCAACAAAAACTGCGAGTCCCTGTGTTGGATAGCACTGTTAAACTTAGATGTCCTAAGTGTAAAACTGTCTTTGAATGGTAAATAAAGTAAGGCTAATGTTAAATCTATTCCGAAGAAACAAACCAGTCCCATCCCATTTCAACTGGCAAGAAACACAAACAGGAATTGAGTTTACTGCTCCATATTCCCCTGATGAGGAGGATAAAGGCGGCTCCCTTTCTCTGGTTGAGTATGCGGCAAATCTACCAACAGAGGCATATCACTTACAAACCCAATGGCTGCTGCTCAAAGAATTGATCGACAATGGTCAAGCTGTATCGTCGAACACCGGAATTCATATCCCATTTGAAGAGGCGTGTCGCCTTGAGTCTGTCGAACAACAACTCCTCGGCTTGCCAGAATCTTATCCATTTGAAATCGAAATTCGCTCCGATGGCACGCTCAATCAGCCAGAATTTCGCTATAATTACCAATTCTTAAAACCCGATCGGAAGCCCTTGCATCCAACACGAACCGGTTGTGTACTGCGTTTGACTGAGAAGTGGGCGTACCTCCTGACACACGAGCAGTTCACCCTCTTAGAGGCATTGGACGCGTTCAACACACGAAATACAACAGACAAAAATTTCCAAGCAAACCTGATTGAGTTTGCAAAAATCAAAGGACTTGCTAAAGGCACTGGCAGCACATTAGAACATTATCTAAACCAAGAGGAGGTTGTCGCACCGACAACCCTTCGCTTGCGTCTTCGTGAATCCGGGGACAGTGTTGAAATAATCCCTGACATAGCCGACATTGACAGTAAACAATTTGAAGATACATTTGATAAATTTCCAGATCCACAAATTACATATAACCTCTCAGAGCCAGACGGAGGACGAACCCGTGTTGTCTTTCGAGAAAAACAGAGAGAGGCTTTGCAAACTTTTAAACACTATCGACGTGTCTCACGTGAACAACTCGCAGAAATTGCAGAACACCCACAACTATATTTTGATCCAGAGGTTATTGAACTTGATCCAACAGATGAAACCCCTTCCTTCAGCGAGCGTGTTCGCGAAATCGGCATCTATAAACCGAGAGTCTATCCTTTCGTTTCGCCCTACAAAAGTCAGTGGATTCCTGGAATCTTGGTCGAGGATAAATCCGGGACACGAACAAAACTTCATATTAAAACCGAGGAAGAATTCACAGAACTACAACAAACGGTTCATGAAGCAAAACGGACAGGGCAAAAGCAGATTAAATGGCAAGGCCAAGAACTTCCTGTTTCTGATGTAGAAAAACATCTGCCATTCATCGAAAAACAACTCAAACACCGCAAGAAGCCCTCACGTGCCCAAGGAGAAAAATCGGAAACCACTGTTTTAATTATTGAGGAAAATATCGAAGAGACCGATTACGTTGAAAAAACGTCCAGTTCACAAGCCGAAGAACCCTTTCGGCATCTCTTGGAATCTACTCCAAACCTAAAACAAGGAGTCAAGCTGCTGCCGCATCAAGAAGAAGGTCTTGCATGGGCACAGCAGCTTCGGGAGAACGGTTATCTGGGAGGTTTACTTGCCGACGACATGGGACTCGGCAAAACGCTACAAGTACTCTGTTTTCTGGAGTGGTACCATGCGAAACACCGCTCATCAGAACCAGAAAGAAAACCATATCTTATTGTCGCACCGATTGCACTGTTAGAAAACTGGGCGGCGGAATATCCAAAGTTTTTTGACAAAGGTTCACTGGATTTTATTACATTGTACGGAAAAGCATTGCAAGACTTCAAATGTGATCCATCCGACGCAATCAACCTCCAAATTCCAGAGATTGAAGGAGTGGAACGGCTCCGCGAATTACGCAAACGCCGAGGCGCGCTTGATGTCAAACGCCTCCAAAACGCCGATGTTGTGCTAACTACCTACGAGACTGTCCGAGACTTTCAATTGGATTTAGGTGTAATTCCGTGGGCAACGGTTGTCATTGATGAAGCACAACGCATCAAGACACCCGGCACACTTGTCACAAATGCACTGAAAGCACTCAAAACCGATTTTCGTCTCGCTATGACAGGCACGCCCGTTGAAAACTCGTTGATGGACTTATGGTGCATCACAGACTTCGTGGCACCGGGCTACCTTGATAGTGCGAAAAATTTCAACAATGAATTCTGTCTACCACTCAAGAGACCTGAAACCGACATTCGCGCCCTCGGTGATCGGATTCGTAAGCGCATTGGCGTTTATCTCAAAAGACGACTAAAAACAGATATTCTTGATGATCTGCCCGAAAAACACATTCATGTGGAAAATTGTCAACAAGACATGCCACTGATACAGGCAGAACGCTACCAAGCAGCTCTTCAATCTACACAAAACAGTGGATCAGCAGGACCCCAGCAGCGTAATCAAATATTGCAAGTCCTACACCAACTGAGAGACATATCAGATCATCCCTTGCTAGCAGATTCTCAATGGGAGCATTTACCTATTATTGAACTGATTGAACAATCAGCCAAACTGGTAGTGACAGTACAATTGCTCGAAAAAATTCGCAACGCTAACGAGAAGGTAATTCTGTTTGCTGAACGTCGAAAAACACAACGTCTGTTGGCACATGTCGTTCGTGAATATTTCGGTTTGAAGGATGTCTGTATCGTCAATGGCAATACGCCAGGAAGCGCGCAACGAGAAAATTCGATGAAAATGAGCCGTCAACAAAGTGTAGACCGCTTTCAAGATGCTTCAGGTTTTAACGCTATTATCATGTCACCACTCTCTGCTGGTGTAGGTCTGAATATTACTGAAGCAAATCATGTTATCCACTATAGCCGCTGGTGGAATCCTGCCAAAGAAGATCAGGCAAGTGACAGGGTTTATCGCATTGGACAGAAGCGACCTGTGCATATCTACCTACCCATGGCAACTCATTCTGAATTCCAAACCTTTGATGTTCTTCTGCACGAACTTCTTGAGCGAAAACGCCAACTTTCACAAGACACACTGTTCCCAACCGAACAAGCTGAAGTGACTCCTAAGGAAATCCTTGAACAATTGCAGTCAATACCTGTTAGTAACGAAAATAATTCACCATTAACAATAGAGGATGTTGACAAACTTGAACCGAGATTCTTTGAGGCACTTGTTGCTGCACTTTTTGATAAGCAAGGATATTATGTTGTATTAACGCCACATTCGGGGGACAAAGGCGCAGATGTCGTTGCTCGCCAGCGTGGAAACAAAACTGGTGGGCTGCTGATACAGGCTAAGCATCGACAAGCAGGTGGAAAATCTGATTGTAAGGCTGTAGAAGAGGTTTTAGCAGCAAAATCGTATTACGAAAAAGAACATGGGACAACCTTCCAACTTGCAGTCATTACAAACCGTGAATTTAACAAACCTGCACATCAATACAGTCGTTCGGAGCAGGTGCAAATGTACGAACGCAAATGGTTGGTTCAAAATCTGAAACAATATCCAGTGACATGGCAAGATGTCAATAAAAGTCAGTTTTATACAAATTAAGGGTTCCCGACGGTCAATTGCCAAAACAGTTGACAAAATATTTACACATCCATTTGCTAACAAAACTTTTGACAAGAATTGCTTTTTTGTAGTATAATTCCACTAACGATTTGTGTTGGATTTTGCCTAATGTTTTTATACCGCCAATTTGTATGAATGGGACTCTGGACGTGCCTGCGCTCACAACTTAGCGAACTCTTGATTACTGCGAAAGGAAAACGAGGTGCCTCTAAGAGTTAAAGAAGGAAAGTCAATCAATTTCCGGGAACCGTCTCCTAATGAGAAAATCATAAATGTTCCTCAGATAATACAAGAACAATCCAATTGGTGTTGGGCTGCCTGTGCTGAAATGGTTATTCGTTATTATAACGAGTCTGCTACTCAACAATGCGAATTGGCAAATAAACTTTTTAATAGGACTGAATGTTGCTCCGTTCCCTCCAGCCCAAACTGCAACCGTCCATGTGAGACACGAGATATTTCAAATCTGTATTCACGTAAGCATATACATAGCAAATTTGTAGAAGATGCCGTGCCTTTTTCCGAGTTGCAGTCAGAAATTGATGCTGATCATCCGGTTGAAGTCGTATACTTCTGGAGAGATTGGGAAAAACCAGGGCATTCGGTTATCGTACGGGGATGGCGTATTGAGGACAAGGAAGAATTTGTGCATGTAAACGATCCAGCGGACAGCCCTACAACTATGTCTGGGCTTGTCGCTTATTCCGAATTGCTAACTCCGTATGGAGAAGGCGATTGGAGCTATACTTGGATCGAGATTCAGAGGTAAACAAATGGCTCACGTTCAAACGTTACCAGATGATGCTTTGGACGCTATTGCCAAACAGGTTGGCAGATTGTATCCATCACTTGATAACAATGTAACACAACGCCAACCTTTGGCAGCGTTAACAGAAACATTCCCCGTGTGGTTTTTGTCAACTGATGCAATTAATACAGGCAACGATAATCTGTTGGAACTCGCTCAGGATACACTTCGTTGGCACTCCCAAATATGGATTGATGGCAAACCCGAGGGTGTAGTCCGTGCTGTAGTGTCTGACGGTAATTCTTCAGATTGGAGCGTTACGCAAATATTAAAAGGTAATTTTGCCAAAGCAGTTGATGACGCTATTCGCTGGATTGATACAGAAGTAGAGACCAACCCTTTAGTTCGGATTCTTGAAATACCTACTTTTTTCCTCACAACTCTTTGGTTAATTGATGGGCAAGAATCCAGTGTTGTCATTGTAAAAGTCCCAGAGAACTTACAAAATCTAAGTCCTTTGGTCCAGTACGCATCTCAAGACTTTTTAGCGTTATTAAGACAAGAATCACCTGCCATTGGAATCCGTACCAAGCCTTCCCAACCACCGCTTACATAACCTCACACGTACCTCCGCAAATGCACCAAAGTCCGCTCGACCGCTCCCAAATTCTCCTCAATCAATTGTTTTCCGATGCTACCTGCTTTCGTCCGCGCCGCGTTATTCTTTAGCCACACCATAATTGCATCTGTCAATTGTTGTGCGTCATGAATCAATTTCGCACCACCCCGATCCACAAGCAGAGATGCCTCATGCGCATTCTGGATCGCCCGACCAAAGATAACAGGTTTCGCCATCGCAGCAGGCTCCATCACGTTATGAACACTCCCACGAAAACTCCCACCGACAAACGCTATATCCGCCAACGCATATAACTTCGCCAGAAGTCCTACTTTGTCAACAACAAGAACATCCATCGCCGATAAATCTGTCTCAGGTGTGAGCTCCGAAAAGCAGATGTGTGCTAATTTCGCCCGTTCCAGACGCTCACGAATTTCCTTTATCCGTTCAGGTGTCGGTTCGTGTGGGACCAAAATCAGGTGCGGAAAATCTTCAGGAATACTTTCGCGTAGGAGCTGGTAAGCCGGTAATAAGACCTTCTCATCTTCCGTATAAGTGCTACCGGCGATGAGAATAGGACGTTCCGTTGCAATATGGGCTTGCAAGCCACGCCCTAAAGTCCCTTGTCCGTAGAAAAATTCAGTATCAGGATCAACAGCAGTTGCCCGTCGGTAGACCTGCTCGTAGCGAGTGTCACCGGTGACAACAATCTCATGCGTTGGCGAGCAAAGTTCCTGAAAACGCGCCGCATCTGCCTCTGAAATCGCACAATGCACTTGGATATGCCGATGTACACTCCGAAAAAACGGCTTCGCAAAACGTGAGAGCCTTTTCGATTCGGCGTGCAAGGTTCCTGCAACCACAATAATCGGAATATTGCGTTTAGAGGCTTTCCAAACGAGGTTGGGCCAAATATCGAATTTTGAAAAAACTATCAACGCAGGTTCAATGCGTTGCATCAAATATTCAGCGTTTCGAGGTGTGTCAAGGGGAAGATAAACAGCAGCATCAGCGTACGGATAGGATCGGGCATTCGGGGCAACCGATGGCGAAAAAAAAGTTAAAACAATCCGGGTGTCTGCATAAATCGCTTCGATGAGCGGTTTTGCCTGCTCAAATTCACCGACAGAGGTAAAATGAAACCAGACCGTCTTTTCCAAAGGTCGTGCAGTTTGGAGTTGGTGCGTCAGTTCCGCAAATACGTTTTTTCGCCCCTTAATCCCTTCCTGAATTTTAGGATTGCAACATCCCGCGCCGTGAAAGCCGATGAACATGGCAGGAACAACAAGCGTGTTATAAATGAATTGCCAGAACATAGCAAACTTTAAAAAGACATAGGACTTACGCACTCCACTGGTAGGTGCGGTTTCCTAACCGCACCGATCGCACTCTGATAAACCAAATTCTATACTTTTGCGTAAGTCCTAAAGAGAAAAAGATAGGAAGAATGGAAAAGAATATCTCATTCTCCCAATCTTCCATTTCCCAGAGGTGTATAATTACACGATGTTGGTGCTTATAGTGTGTCTAAGATTTTCTTCTTGAGTACGTCTTTAGGCATTGCGCCGACAATCTGACCCGCTGGTTGCTCTTTGCCGTCTTTAAACACAAGTAAGGTCGGGATACTCCGTACACTGAAGCGCATCGCGGTCTGGCGATTGTCATCAACATTCAGTTTTGCAACCTTGAAGGTGTCCGCATTTTCAGCGGCGAGTTCCTCCAAGACCGGTGCAATCATTTTGCAGGGTCCACACCACTCCGCCCAAAAGTCAACAACAACCGGTATCTCCGATTGAATCACCATTCCTTCAAATGTATCGTCAGTAATTTCAAACGTATTCGCAGCCATGATAGCTCCTTTTCACTTAGAGTTTAGTAGGCAGAACCGCCTTTTTATAATATTTCCGCTTGAGCAATTGCTCTGATGAGTCCGTCAACCTATTAATATGATACCCCATTCCGATAAAAATTGCCAATCAATTTTTCAGAATCATAAATAGTGATTTTTATAAAAATTGGGAATCTGGTTTGCAACCATACCAAACCTGACATGACGGACTCGCGCGTCAAGCCATCAGATTTTTAACCTTCCACCTCCTAACTAAAGATCGAAACTTAATTGTGCTGTACTCGTTTTTTTTATTGATAAAAAAAGTCATTTTTGCTATACTGAGGAAACCGATAGACAACGAATTAACTAACGAATGCGATAAATACAATTTTAATCCAAATTGTGATATGAAAGCACAATTTGCCTTTGTTTTACATTCGCACGATTGAAGGAGGCAACGCATGTCGGATAAAGAAAAAAAACAGGGTACAAGCATCTCGCGCCGGAGCTTCTTGAAGGGTGTAGGCACCGGTACCGTTGCCGCGACCGTCGTACCCAGCGTCCTCATTGGCAGCGAAAATGCCGCTGAAGCCCAAGCGGGCGACGCTATTTCTACCGCGACCATTCAACTCAATATCAACGAGAAAATGTATGAAGTTGAAGTTGAAGCGCGCACAACACTCTTGACAGTTTTACGAGATGGAATCGATACAAGTGGAAACAATGTTGACTTGACGGGTTCTAAACTCATTTGCGACCGAGGCGAATGCGGTGGATGCACCGTTATGGTAGACGGCAAGTCGGTTTACGCTTGCATGATGCTTGCAATCGATGCCCAAGGCAAGAAGATAACAACCGTTGAGGGATTAGCAAACGGAGACGCCTTGCACCCGGTCCAAGAGGCATTCATCAAACACGATGCCCTCATGTGCGGATTCTGCACGCCCGGTTTTATCGTCTCATCTGCAGCACTGTTGAACGAGAACAAACAACCGACCCTTGAAGAAATCAAAACCGGTCTGTCTGGCAACACGTGTCGCTGCGGAACGTATCCGTTCATTTTTGATGCTGTCAAAACTGCATCAGATAAGATGTAATTCCTATTGCCTTATTTGACAGGACACAGCAGGCTGTCGTCCTATTGGAGCAGTCATTTATAGGAGGAAAAAGCATGGCATCATGGGGAGAAGCAAGTGAATCGCGCCTTATCGGCAAACGGATAAACCGTTTGTCCGGCAAGGACAAGGTCACTGGAAAAGCGAAATATACTTTTGACATCAACCGACCGGGCATGCTTTACGGACGCATTTTGCGTTCTGAAGTCGCACACGCAACCGTTATGGGTGTCGATACAAGCGAAGCAGAAGCCCTTCCCGGGGTTAAAGCAGTTATACCGCTCATTGAAATCGGAAATAAACTCCGCTACCAAGGGCAAGAAATTGCCGCTGTCGCAGCGGAAACAGATGACATCGCCAAAGACGCAACTCGGCTCATTCATGTCGAGCTGGAGGAGTTACCACACGTCGTCACGGAAGAAGATGCTATGGCGGACGGCGCGCCACAAATCCGAGAGGATTGGGCAGGCAACCAGAGCGATCCCAACATCAGAGAAGACGGCAACCTCGAAGCAGGATTCGCCGAAGCCGCTGTCGAGGTAGAAGCCACCTATCACACACCTGTTCAGACACACGTCTGTTTAGAAACACACGGACACGTCGTCGAATGGGAAGATGAACAAAACTTGACCGTTTGGGCATCAACACAGGGCGTTTTCGGAACCCGCAACGACTTCGCACAACACTTTGAACTACCGGCAAACCAAGTCAGAGTCATCACGGAACACATGGGCGGTGGGTTTGGCAGTAAATTCGGTCCCGGCATAGAAGGACGCGCCGCTGCTGAATTAGCACGTATCACCGGTAAAGCCGTAAAGTTAATGTTAACCCGTAAAGCCGAGCATCTGGTCGCTGGCAACCGTCCCTCAATGACACAAAACGTCCGAGCAGGGGTGACGCGCGACGGACGTCTCATCGCTTACGATATGAAGGGACACGGCACAGGCGGTATCAGTAGTGGTGCCGGTTTCCAAGCACCTTACGTTTATCACGTCCCAAACCTGCGCACTGAAAGAGTGAATGTCGCTGTTAATGCTGGAAACCAACGCGCAATGCGCGCGCCAGGACATCCACAAGCCTCATTCGCCATGGACTCCCTGATGGATGAACTCGCCGAAAAACTTGGGATGAATCCATTAGAGTTCCGACGCATTAACGATGCAAACGAAGTACGCCAAGCACAGTACACGCTCGGTGCCCAAGAAATTGGTTGGCATCGCCGCAATAACGTACCCGGATCCGGCACAGGTATCAAAAAACGAGGTATCGGGGTCGGAAGCGGTCTATGGGGTGGCGGCGGTGGACGCGGCACAGAAGCACGCGTTACCATCAATTCCGATGGTACTGTCGAAGCAGTCACTGGAACACAAGACATTGGTACCGGTGTTCGTACTGTCATCGCGATTATTGTCGCCGAAGAACTTGGACTCAACACGACCGACATCATGGTAAAGGTTGGTGACAGCGGACCAGGACTACCCTCTGGTGGTAGCGGCGGTAGTCAAACAACGCCATCTGTCGCACCCGTTATTAAAACCGCAGCTGAAGCGGCAAAACGGAAATTGTTCGAGCGTATCGCTCCTCTGCTTGAGGCACCTGTCGATGATCTCCGCGTCGGCACTGGAACGATTTACGTCGTTTCCGATAGAACAAAGACGATCACATGGGAACAGGCAACTGGACAACTCGGTATGGAAAGCATCAGTGAAGGTGGACATTGGGATGAAGAGCTCCGCCAAAATGGCGCAGCTGGCACGCAGTTCGCTGAAGTTGAAGTCGATACTGAGACCGGTGCTCTCAGAGTCATCAAAATTGTCGCTGTTCAAGATTGCGGACTGGCAATTAACCGTCTGACCACGGAGAGCCAGATTAATGGTGGTGTCATCATGGGATTAGGTCAAGCAATACTCGAAGAGCGATTCATGGATCCATACACCGGACGGATGCTCAACGCAAACCTTGAGGACTACAAAGTCCCCGGAACCCTTGAGATCCCTGAGATTAAATCCATCGTTTTCGATACACACCGCAGGGTTACAGGCGTTGGTGAACCACCATGTATCCCAACACCGGGTGCCATCGCCAACGCCGTTTACAACGCAATTGGCGTGCGAATTCGAGAATTGCCACTAACACCCGATAAGATTCTCACTGCGCTTGCAGAGAAGAAGGCATAAGGAGCTAAGCAATGGAAAAATTTAGTTACATTAACGCCACCAGTCTCGAGCAGGTCACTTCACTCCTGAGTGATAGTGGGTGGGGAGAAGTTATGCTTATCGCCGGTGGCACAGACCTCCTCGCGGAACTCAAAGAATACGTTGAGACCCCGAAGACACTCATTAATCTCAAGACATTGCCCGGCATGGACAGTATCACAGCCGATGCATCAGGGTTGAAAATTGGGGCGTTAGCCACGATTGATGACATCGCACGGCATCCGACGATTCAGCATCACTATACCGTTTTGGCGCAGGCGGCAACTTCCGTCGCTACACCACAGATACGGAACGTCGGCACACTCGGTGGAAACCTCTGTCAAAGACCCCGATGCTGGTACTATCGTGACGAAACCATCAACTGTCTCAAAAAGGGTGGCGATGTTTGTTACGCAGTCGATGGTTTGAGCAAATACCATGCTATCCTCGGTGGTGATCCAGTCTACATTGTGCATCCTTCAGACCTCGCGCCAGCGCTGATCGCTTTAGGTGCTTCCGTGAAAATCGTTGGCCCCGAAGGTGAGAAGGCCATGTCCCTTGAAGAATTTTTCACCTTGCCTGCAACGAATCCGTTCCGCGAAAATGTGCTTGAACCCAACGAAATCGTTGTTGAGGTTACTGTGCCACAGGCGAAACCGAATACGAAAAGTTTTTATCTGAAGGCACGCGAAAAAGGTGCTCCCGACTTCGCATTAGCAAGCGTTGCGGGAGTTTTCGAGATGGACGGAAACACCTGTAAAACCGCCAGCGTCGTACTCGGTGGCGTCGCACCCGCACCTTGGCGTTCCAAGGAAGCTGAAGCGGCACTCACTGGTAAGATGATTGATGAATCGGTGAGTCAAAAGGCAGGTGCCGATGCCGTTCAAGACGCACAACCCTTGAACGATAACGCCTATAAGGTCACCTTAACACAGAACCTTATCAGTCGCGCCGCGATGATGGCAGCAAGCTAAAGGAGCATTGACATGTTACAAGGAAAAGCACTTCCAATCTTTAATCGCCCAATATGCCAATATCTCCGGACAAAGGCGATTTATATTCCGGGCGGCAACTTGCAGAACCTCGTTGAAAACAACCCAGGTTCACACTATTGGTGCAACTGCACGATGCAAGTCGTCGGACCCGATGACCAATTTGTGTCTCCCGACGCTTGCAAACAGTCACGTAACTGTTTCAAACCTGTTGGTGGAAAACCGGTGGTCTAAATGGTTATCTGTTGTCAGTTATCGGTTTTCAGTTAAGAGGACTCTGGTAACAATCCGATCTCAACTTGAACGCTTCAGGAAAACATGAATTGTTACATACCACTTCTTAACCGACAACTGATAACTGATAACTGATAACTCTAAAACAATGTTTCTGAAAGCGTTGATACAATGGATACATGTCGGCTCTGTCGTCCTATTGATAGGCGGATTCTTTTTCTTGCGCGCCGTTCTTCTACCAATCGCCAACCGATCCGCTGATCCCGCAAGATTGATTTCATCAGCACTCCGCCGTTTCAGTGGTATTGTCTGGACAGCCCTGTTAACAATCCTCATATCAGGATTGTACAACTTTATAACCTTTTTTCGGACGGCACGCGCCCATGCCAGTATCAATCCCATTGCTTCAGATTACTCGCTTTACATCTTCGTTTTAGGCATCAAATTTTTTATCGTCTTTTTAATATTTACGTTAGCAATTTTCCTAACATTTCCATATCCCGTGTTTGAAGTGTATCAAAAGAGACCAGCACCGTGGCTCAACCTCACCGTGATTTTAGGGTTAATAGTCATTTTTTTATCGGCGTATTTACGTCGGTTGGGATAAACACAATTGTTGCGGATTTCCAATCAACTCGTCCGTAGTTACCTCCGAAAGTGTCCAATCACTGAAGGGAAAAATCTACTCTTAAAACTAACGAGAGATTGGATTATCCCCAAAGATCCGATTGTCACCTTTGAAACCAAGTACCCATTCTGGTTGAAAGCTAATTTAGCGAACCCTGAACACCAATATCTCTATTTCTACGGCACACATGACGAGAGATATGTCATTACCAAACTCCTTAAAATCATCAAATCGGGGGACATCTGTTGGGACCTCGGTGCAAACATTGGGTTCTATACATGTCTGCTCGCCTCACAAGTCAAAGACACCGGAGCGATCATTGCCTTTGAACCTGCTGCACGTACCTGTGACTATCTTCAGGAAAATGTTTCTCTGAACGAGTTCGCAAACGTCACTGTCGTCAATAAGGGACTCGGGGACAACAGAGAACAGCGACAACTTTACTACTCCAAAGCAGTACTTGCCGAAGGCACCGCTTCTTTAAAGTACCCCAATGGACGAACGGCATCGGAACCTGTAACACTTGACACGATTGACAACCTTATCGGCAAACTACCGATGCCTGATTTTATCAAGATTGATGTAGAAGGGTATCAGTTAGAAGTATTGCGCGGTGGGGAACGCTTCTTAAAAACGCACGCGCCCCTCTTAATGGCAGAACTCAAAGATGTAGGTGAAACCAATCGTGATGACTTCAGTGAAATTGAGAAGTACATCACGGATTTAGGCTATAGCCTTTATGAAATCGGAAAATATGCACTCAAGCGGTGCACGCATATTTCTGATAGCAAAAGGCGCAATTTCTTCTTAGCGAATGAGAACTCTCCGGCTTTTCAAAGAATAGCCGCTTATATAGTAGCATAAACTGTTAGCTTCTGCCATCTTCCACGCAAACTAACAGTTCGTGTCACAACAATTTTTCCAACCAACCCAAAGCGTGGACACCCCACACCGTATCGCTTGTACGACTTTTAATCCATGAATCGGCCCAACACCGGATACGCTGGGTCGTTATACCCTTTACCAGTATGTTCACCAAGCGGCACCAACTCATTGATAGTTGCTTCATCGTCTGCGGTTAGCGTGCAATCCAAACACCCTAAATTATCTTCAAGTTGCTCCATGGTCCGCGGTCCAATAATAATAGAGGTAATCACCGGATTTGCCAACACCCACGCCAACGAGAATTGCGTCAAGGTCTTGCCGCGCGCATCTGCCAAGGGTTTCAGTTGCTGCGCTACCTCATAACTCTCCTCGCGAAGTTCGGTCTGTAAAATCCGTCTATCTTGTCGCGCTGCTCTGGAACCTTTGGGAGGCTTTTTACCGGTCAAGTACTTACCCGACAACACGCCGCGTGCCAAGGGACTATAGGGCACAACGCCGACATCATACTTCTGACAAAATGGGAGCAGCTCAACCTCAACATCCCGATTCACAATATTATAAAGGGGTTGGACACACACGAACTCCTCCAGTCCGTACTGCTTGCTTGTCCAGAGTGCCTCACAGATCCGCCACGCCGGAAAATTAGAACAGGCGATGTAACGCACCTTGCCCTGTCTGACGCAATCATCTAACGCTCGCAGAGTCTCCAGAATTCGTGTCGAGGCATCCCAGCGGTGCAAGTAATAGACATCAATGTGGTCGGTTCCGAGACGTTCAAGACTTGCTTCCACCGCCGACATAATATGAAATCGATGTGAACCCGACGCATTCACATCCTCTCCCATCGAACCGTGAACCTTCGTCGCGACAACCCACTTGTCCCGGTCAGAACGAATCGCTTTACCGATAATCCGTTCTGATTCACCGTCATTGTAGACATTCGCGGTATCTAAAAAATTAATCCCCGCGTCCAATGCTTTGTGGATAATCCGTATTGAATCCCTTTCATTTGTTGGTCCACCGAACATCATTGTACCGAGACAAAGCGGTGAGACTTGCACACCCGCACGACCAAGCCTTCTATATTCCATATTACTCCCCTTTTTATTTTTAATAACTCTTAACAGTTGACAGTCAGTTACAAAAAGCTGTCACAATTCGCGCATCCTTTGCCGTACGCCGAATGAGGATAGATTGTTACAAGGAGGCTCTTAACCCACAACTGAAAACTGACAACTATTTATGCCATCCGGATGCCCCCATTCACATCCAGTGTCGCTCCTGTCACATAACGTCCCTCTTCCGAGGCGAGGAAGAGGATAGTAGTTGCAACTTCCGAAGCATCAGCGACCCGTCCCAACGGAATCTTATCTATCATATCTGGGTGGTTCTTTGTCATCTCTGTTGCAGCAACTCCCGGTGCGATAGAGTTTACGGTAATTCCGTATTCTCCAAGCGCAAGTGCCAACGATTTCGTCAGACACATCACGCCGGCCTTGGAAGCAGAATACGGAGCAGAGGCGACCAGTCCACCGACTTGTCCTGCCAACGAACCGAGGTTGATAATGCGTCCAGACCGTTGTGCCTTCATCGTCTCCATTACCGCCTGTGAGCAGAGGAAGGGACCCTTGAGGTTCACAGCCATCATCCGATCCCATTCGGCTTCCGTGCATGCTTCTATACGCGTATAACTAAAAATACCAGCATTGTTGACTAAAATGTCAATCCGCCCAAACAAATCAAGGGTCTCTTGAATCATTTCACGCACCGAATCGCCATCGGCGACATCGGTTTCAATCACCTCGCATTTTCTACCGAGTGCCATAATCTCTGCTGCTGCTGCCGCCGCATTCGCCATATTGACTTCAGGGATTACAATATCCGCACCCTCTCTGGCAAACGCAAGGCATGTCGCTTTTCCAATGCCACCGCCACCACCTGTAACGATTGCAACCTGTCCTTCTAAACGCATCTATATTTCTCCTTTGGCTACTTTATATTTAGCGAAGCCAGACGTAAACATCCGCAACGCACTTTTTTCTTGAAAAAATGCAATAAATCATGATAGCATATTCGCATTATCACACGAAACTCGGAAAAAGTCAAGACGGTAGAGTGAATACTGCTGCGAATTTTGGTAACCTGATGGGATACGTTACATGCCAAGCCAACGGAGGGATCCCATGGTCACTCGGAAAGAGATTCAAGCGATAACTGATGACATTGTGCGCGAATTCAGACCCCTACAAGTGATTCTCTTTGGCTCTCACGCTTACGGTACGCCCAGAGAAGACTCAGATGTAGATCTGCTCGTTGTTATGAATATTCCGAAATCGGAATTTCGCAAAAAGGCGATAGAGATTCGACAACGCATCTCATACCATTTTAGTCTGGATCTCTTCGTCCGTTCCCCGCAAGAGATCGCTTATCGTGTCTCTTATAACGATTGGTTTCTCCGCGAAATTACCGAAAAAGGTGAACTGCTTCATGGATCGGCTGTCCACTATCATGTAGAAAACGGGCACGGCACACCGAACGCTCCCAAACAGGAAAAGGACTGCATGAACCCCTTAACGCTGGAATGGATAGAGAAGGCTGAAGGCGATTATAGAACGGCAAAATGGGGGCAGCAAGCCCCAGATCCCGTATATGACTCTATCTGCTTTCACGCACAACAGTGTATTGAAAAATATCTCAAGGCGTGGCTGCAGGAGGCGAACATGCCTGCCCCAAGGACGCACAATCTCGAAGATCTGCTGGCGTTGATTGTGCCAACGCTGCCTGCGTGGCACCATTGGCAACCCGATTTTAAAATAATTACAGCGTACGCAGTGGACCCTCGCTATCCCGGCGACTCAGCAACTCCTGACAATACACAACACGCTATGCATGTTTGTGATGAGGTGCGTCAAACTATTCGCACGCAGCTGAAACTTGTAAACCCAGTTAATTGAAAGGAAATGGAAGTATGAAAAAAAACACATCTTTCCGTTGGCTCAAGTCAGTTCTGATTTTGAGCTTCACTTGTGCTCTTGTGGTCCCAGCGATAGCACAGAACTATTATCCCGCAGACATTGGCAATATGTGGGTTTTAGAGAGCAGCGATGGTATAGAAAAGACCACCTATTCCCTTGAAGGACCCGAAATTATTAATGGTGAAGAATATATCCTCCTGAAAATTAGTACGAGGGAAATCAGTACGGGTGAAACTGAGACGGATCAGTACTTTTTGAGTGTCGACAGTGATGCCATTAAAATCCATAGAATTATCTTAGAAGATGCTATCGCTGTCTTGACCGCGGACTTTCCAACACCTGTCACTTTTTTTCCGCTACAGTTAGGACTGGGGGATAAATGGCAGATAGTGGCGGATGCAGAAGCAAAATTAGAGGTCGGACTCACTATATCTGGAAAAAGTACCACTAATTTTGAAGTCGTCGGACTTGAGGAGGTCGTCACACCAGCCGGAACCTTCCAGAACTGTGCGAAGGTCCGGTTAGATTTAAAACTGACTACAGCATTCCTTAATCTCGACTCAACCACCTACCAATGGTTTGCACCAGATGTAGGTCCCGTCCAATACGAAAACAGCGACGGTATAATTTTTAGTTTGACAGACTTGAACCTACCGACTATGCCTGAAGCACCTCAGGCTGAGGAACCTGAGATGACTGAGGAAAAGGCTATGCCCGAACCGTCTCCCGAAGAAGAGACTATATCCCAAGAAGAACCTGAAATGGCTGAGGAAGAAGTTACGTCCCAACCACTACCTGAGGAGGACATCACTACACAAGAAGAGACTATGCCCGAACCGCTGCCTTATGATGTGACAGGGGATGGGCTCGTGAATATTTTGGACCTCACTTTCGTGGCTTCTCGTTTCGGCGAAACTGATGCTGATGCTGATGTTACCGGCGACGGCATTGTTAACATTTTGGATTTGGTACGCATCGCACAAAATCTTAGTAATTAACACTTTAAAGCAAACTAATCTGTCATTTTCTGTTGAAAACCTCTGACAAATGTAGTAACATTTAGTCATTATCATAACGAGGTCTGGAAAACTTAATATGGTAAGTTGGAAAATCGCATTAGTTGTAATTGTCATCGTTATTCTGGTCGTGGCAATCGGAATGTGGTTTGGGTATCAATACGTATTAGAGCAGGATGAACCATCTCCAGAGGGGTCGCGCGAACCTCCTGAAACGCTAAATTTTTACCGCTATACACAATTCGTGTTTGTCCCAAGCTCGCGCGAAAGTGATCCTGCTGTAATGTTTCCTTTTCCAATTGCCAAAAACTGCTCAATTCCTTCTACTTTTCTAAAAAAAGGAGAATCTAAAATATGAAATTTACGAAATTTGCGCCTTTACCGAAAATATTTTTGGTATTAAGTCTTATATGTAGTTTCGCGCTGACAGCAACTGCACAAAACTATTATCCATCCGAGATAGGCAACACCTGGACGCTCCTGAGTGTCGATGGCGCGGAACAACGCACCTATGAACTTCTGGAAGCTGAAGGTCTTGAAGCTGAAGGACTGTTCCTTTTAAAAATATCTACCCAAGCCATCGGAACAGAGACAGTCGTCATTGACGATTACTTCGTGAGTGTTGTAGATGGAAACCTGCTCCTCCATCAGAGCCGCACGGACGAAGGGGCATTCGGCATCGCACATGCAACTTTCGATCCACCCGCCACTTTTTTTCCGGCAGCGCTGCCTATCGGGCACCAGTGGGAAATCGTAACAAACACAGAGCTCCAAATCGTAGGGCCCACAACCAGCACCAGCACGATAGAAGTTCTTGCCATTGAGGACGTTGAAACACCAGCCGGAACATTTGAAAATTGTGCCAAGTTGCAGATTAATCAGAAAGTCGTCACCGCCCTTACCATTATCCGTTATGAGTTCATTCAATGGTTAGCACCTGATGTCGGTCCCATCAAATTTCAGGATGTGCTACAAGATATTACCTTTGAACTGGAGAGTTACAGCTTAGTCGAACCTCCTGCTGAAGAAGAAATGGCAGCTGAAGAGATGCCCGACGCTGAAGAAGTACCTGCTGTAGAAGAGGTGTCCACAGTCGAAGAGGCACCCGCTACTGAAGAAGTGCCACCGGCTGAGGAAACCCCAACTCCGGAAGAGACACCAGCGGAAATGCCACCTATTGAGGAGACCCCATCCACTGAAGAGGCACCCGCCGAAACTCCCACAGCGGAAATGGTACCCGAAGAGGCTATGGTATCCGACCCCTACGCCTTCGATCTAACCCTCGATCCAGGCTTGAATATGATTTCTGTGCCATTGATGCCCGCAGAACCTTACACCGCCAAATCGTTAGCAGAAATTCTCGGCGCAACAGCCATTATCCAACTCGATGCTGCAAAACAAGATTTTCTCGGTTACACAATTGCCGATGAAGACAACGGGTTTAGCATTGATGGGGGTAAGGGTTATATCGTCAACACACCGACTGGCGGTACAGTTAAGTTCACAGGTTCAGCATGGGACAATCAACCTGAACCTGAGCCGGAACCGGTTGTTGAAGAGATGCCAGCCGAGGAAATGCCAGCTGAAGAGATGATGCCGGAAGAGATGCCAGCTGAGGAAATGGTAGAAGAAATGCCAGCTGAAGAGATGCCAGCTGAAGAAATGGCAGAAGAGATGATGGAAGAGATGGAAGAAGAGGAGATGGCGGAAGAGATGGCTCCTGAAGAACCAGTGGTTGAAGAAGTTGCCGCTGCACCCGCCCTCTCTACCTTCAAAACCGCATGGGCATTCATCGTCACAAGCGATATTCAAGGTATGGAGACCGGCGCAGCTTACACACTCGTCGCTGAAAATCTCCGCACCGGCACTATCGCAACGCAGAACATCACGATGGATGTCAAACATTCTTCCGCTGTCTGGGCAGATCTCAACCGCAAGAGCGTCATTGAAGCAGGTGATAGACTCGAAATCGCACTCTACGATGATCGCGGTCGCGTCGTCTCAGGTCCCTTCCAACGCACGGTGACGACGACTGACATCCGCAACGCCTTCTTGAGTGTTGACTTGACAGTCGGCGATGTGCGTCCACAGGAGACGGTTTTGGCACAGAACTTCCCAAATCCGTTCAATCCTGAGACGTGGATTCCGTATCAGTTGAGTGAATCGACAGAAGTCTCAATCCAGATCTATGATGTATCGGGTCGTTTGGTTCGGACGTTGAATCTGGGTTGGCAGCCGGTAGGTTCGTACATGACGCCGTCGAGTGCTGCGTATTGGGATGGCAGAAATGCTGTAGGCGAACGTGTAGCGAGTGGTATCTACTTCTATACGTTGCAGACATCAGACTTTGCTGCAACCCGACGCATGGTTATCCTCAAATAGGAAACGCGGCAAACACAATTAACGCAAACGCCTTGGTGTTATCACCAAGGCGTTTTTTCAGAACACTGAAGACATGTTCGTAACCCGTTTCCTCTAAACAAAAAGGAACACAATGATTAGAAATACGGTTCTGCTCACCGTTCTGCTCTGCGTTTTCATCAACACAACAAACGCACAAAACTATTATCCTGTTGATGTCGGAAACATCTGGATTTTAGAGAGTGAAGACGGCACTGAACGGATCACTTACGCAATCGGAACAACCCGCGAACAATTTAACGGAGAATCGGTACGCACACTTAGAATTACAAATACAGTTTTAGGTACAAGCAAAGCAAATACCAGCACATTCTTTATACAGACAGACGAAGAAGGAATCAAAATCCATAGAATCCTCCCATCTCTTGGAGATGTCTTTGAGGTCACAAGCTTAGAATTCTCACCACCTGCTACTCTCTTTCCAGCAGAACTTGGACTCACAAAAACTTGGGAGATTTACGGAGAAACGGAGGTCGTTCTGGTAGGTGCAGTTACGGTCTCCAGTGTAAACGAAGTCGTTGCCATTGAGGATGTAAAAACATCGGAAAGAACGTTCAAAAACTGTGTAAAAATTCAAACGTATACAAAAACAACCGCTGCGTTAGGGGTAACCCGATCCATCTCTTACCAATGGCTTGCCCCGGATATCGGACCCGTTAAATTTGAAACCAGTCAGGACATCGTCTTTGAACTCGTCAAATCCAATTTACTCCCAGCCACGCGACTCTACGATGTGAATGCCGATGGCGTTGTGAATATCTTAGACCTCACCCTCGTGGGTTCTCGCTTCGGAAGCACGGATGCTGAGGCTGATGTAAACGGAGACGGCACTGTCAACATTCTGGATGTGATACTCGTCGCACAGAATCTTAAAAATTAAAGCGAATACTGTTGCATTTCAGCGACACCAAGCGTTGCTGTATTCCATGCGGTTGCTTCATCCGTTTTCAATCGCCACAAAACCGTGAGTGGTGAATTACCACCGTTATAGAAAGTTACCTCCGCGCGCTTTCCCGCACCGAGTAGAGGACGCACCAAAGAGAAAAGTGACGATGGATGGCTTCGCCGGTCACCCTGTCGGACTTCCAGAAGTTGTGTAACTTCGCTCTGTACCTCTCGCGTCCCCAAAAGCAGAGGACCGTAGCAAGCAGTGACCGCACCTTGTCCCCAATTCCGTCCATGTCCGGCTGCAACCGAGCAGACCGCGCCGCCCATATCCGCATGTTCGCGTCCGCCGCGCAACACACGTCTCGCTATCTGCAGACGTGTCGCAGCACTTCGCAACGCACGCATCGCGTAGGCAACCTCTCCTGTCACCTGATATGCCAACGTCCAGGTAGCTGTTGACGGTTCCTGAATTGGCTTTACGGAGCCATCATCCGACCATTCACCCCAATACGCCATATCCGCCCGTTTGCCGACACCGGGTTCTCGACGGCGTATCTCTTGCGGGAAAACCAACGCCAACAACTCCGGGGGTTCATCAGGAAGCTCCGCTAACCCCGCACGGATTCCGTCGTCAAACCCAGTATCCTCAAACGTCCAACGATAGTAACTCAGCGCAGCTGCTGCAGGATCGTTATACGGATCAGACAACGACGCTACTAACGGTTCAGCAATTCGCTTCGCTGCCGTTTTGAAGACATCCTCGCCAGACAACAGATAGAGATCGCCTAAGGCATAGATCGCACCAGAAGCCAGCAAAACCTCAATCCCAACGAGTGGATCATCAGGAATATGATGCGGACTTGCAACAAGACCGTGTAAATTCTTTGCGTCAACTGCGGCTTCGTCAAGACCCTTTCCGTCATGCGTCCAGAGCAGCGGCATCGGGCTGGGTGCAGCTATCAGCTGCTTGGCGCGTTTTGTGCCGTATCGCAACGCCCATGTCAGATAGCGTTCTTCACCTGTTACACGATACGCTGCAATGGCGATGTGGATAAACCGAAAATGCTCCGCCAGCTCATAAGTGTGTCTTTCCTCATTCGTTACGAATTCACTACCGATGTTATAGCCGATAAAGGTATCCTGATCATAGTCGTACCACGGCGGGATCTCTGGCACCCAGTTTCCGATATGTTCAGCAGCATCTGTCAAAAGGTGAACGGCTTCGGTATCTTCGGGTTTCAATCCAATGTAACGGGGCAGAAAAAGTAGGAACGGTTCCGGTCCGTGATGTGCTTCGGCTTTCGGTTCGTAACCGTGGACACAATCACGCTTCACCCAACCTTGCAGTGCCGCCTTGAGCATATCGAAGTGCCGCAAAATGTTTGCATCACCGGTGATTAAATAATGTGGAAACCACGCCAGCGCATAGTTCGCTTCGTCCTCACCGCCATCGTTCGGACCCGGCGGATCAAGTAGCATACTCTGTCTGAGCCAACGACTCATTTCGGCTTTGAGTGTGCTATAGGCATCATAGCACTCATGGATAGGGGTGTTCATGTGCTTCTCCTACAACAGCGACTTGAGAAATTCGATACTCTTTTTCGCAATCGTCTGCGGATCTGGTTTGAAGTCGAAAACTTCCGTCGAGACGTAACCGCTATAATTAATCGCTTTCAAGGCTTCAATGATAGGTGGATAATCCACAGTGCCAGAACCCGGCAGATATCCGTTGTCGTCATTAGAGTGGAAGTGTGCGACGTGCGGCGCGCAGTTCCGAATCTGCGTCGGCATATCCAACCCTTCTTTCGCAGTACTACAGACATCCAAAATCATCTGAAAATTAGGATGACTCACGGCATTTACCATCTCAACGGCTTTGTCGGGATTCGTGATAAAATTCGTCTGGTCGCTCGACAACGGCTCCATACACAACATTACATCCCTTTCACCGGCGAGTGCTGCGCCTTCGGTAAATGTATCGCGCGCATAACCCCATGCCTCTTCAAAAGAGAGCGGATCTATCACATTCCGTTGCTGTGGTGAACCAATCACCATCACCTCACCGCCTAAATCGGCGCACAAGTTAATGAGGGCGAGGAAATAATCGCGCGTCTCTTCACGGATATCAGCATCAGGATGGTTAATATAGAGTCCTGGCGGCGAAACAAGCAGCCAATGGAGTCCGGCAATCTCTATCTGTGCATCATCGGCAGCTTTGCGGATACGCGACCGTTCAGCGTCGCTAATGTCTAACACCGAATCCGCCAGTGTAAACGGGGCAATCTCAACAGCCTCATAGCCCAATTCGGCGGTATAGGTGAAAACATCTTCTATTTTCCAATCTTCAAACATTTCGTTGCATATTGCAAGTTTCATTTTGTCTCCCACATTCATTTTTTGACTATTGTATAAGGCTTCAGATTTTTTGTCAAATTTCCACGACCCATCCAACAACTCAAAATCACTTCGCAAATAAAAGAAAAATATGATATAATTCTGTTCATGGTTAAGAAACTACTCCATTTTTCGGCACTCAAAGGGGGAAAAAGATGCACACTATTTTAGAGCGTTATCAAAAGACTTTTGCAAAAGACAGAGAAATGTCAGATGTCGCAAATCAACTGTTCCCCGACGGCGTAACACATGATGGGCGGTATATGTCCCCTTTCCCAATCTATATCACCCACGCACAAGGCTCCAAGAAATGGGGACTTGACGACAAAGCGTTCATCGACTACTGGACGGGTCACGGGGCACTCCTCCTCGGTCATAATCCACCCGAAGTCGTAGAAGCGGTGACGACGCAGATGCAGCGAGGCACACACTACGGTGCCTGCCATCCATTGGAATTGGAATGGGGTTCACTCGTGACGCAGTTAATTCCATCAGCAGAGCGCGTCCGTTTTGTGAGTTCCGGCACAGAGGCGACACTGATGGCAATCCGTCTTGCGCGGACCTACACGGGCAAAAACAAGGTGTTGAAATTCAGAGGGCATTTTCACGGTTGGCACGACAGTGTCATCTTAGGCGCATACCCACCTTTCGATATGAGCGTCCCTGGTATCCCACAAGAAGTACGGAATACAACGCTGCTATGCCCACCCAACGACATTGATGCCGTTGAAACGCAACTGAAAACAAATAAAGATATCGCGTGTATTATTCTTGAACCGACAGGTGCTTCCTTCGGTACCGTCCCGACCAACGGTACATTTTTAAAGCAGCTCCGCGAGGTGACAGAAGCACACGGTGTCCTCCTGATTTTCGACGAAGTGATTACCGGATTCCGAGTTGCCCCGGGCGGCGCACAAGCACATTACAACGTTACACCCGATATGACAACACTGGCGAAAATCTTAGCAGGCGGACTCCCAGGCGGCGCACTCGCGGGGAAAAAAGAGGTTCTCGAACTGATTTCCATGAAATCAGAAGCCGACGGTTTGAAAATGCCACACCCAGGCACTTTTAACGCCAATCCTCTCTCCGCCTCTGCCGGTATCGCCATGCTCAACTTAGTCAAAACAGGCGAACCGAACAAGCAAGCAAACGACCCTGCTGCACGACTCCGCACGGAACTGAACAGCGTTATCGACGACTACAAACTCGACTGGGTCGTTTACGGCGAATTTTCAGGGCTTAAGCTCCTCGTCGGACACGGTGAAAAGGATATGCGTACCGGCGACTTCGATCCATACGCATGGGACTATCGGAAATTGAAAGGCAGTAGTGATGCCGATATGTTAACGCGTCTCCGGTGTGGCATGTTGCTAAACGGTATAGATCTCGCCAGCAACGGCGGCATGACCACTGCAGCACATACCGAAGAAGACATTACAAAAACGGTCGCAGCATTCGCGCAGACACTTGAATGGCTGAAGGCAGAAAAAGCGTTTTAAAAATTTCCCTCAGACCCGGTAGGTGCGGTTTGGAACCGCACCGGGTTTTAGCCATAGACCTTGTGCACGCCAGAACCCTTCAAAAGAGACAAAGGAGAATGAATGAAAACAATCACGTATCGCGACGCACTCAAAGAAGCGTTGGCAGAGGAGATGGAACGCGACGATGCCGTCTTTATAATGGGCGAGGATATTGCCGAATACGGCGGCGCCTACAAAGTGACAGACGGACTCCACCAAGAATTTGGGAAAGACCGTATCCGAAACACACCAATCTCGGAAGCCGCCATCATCGGAACCGCCCTCGGCGCAGCGGTTACAGGGATGCGTCCCGTCGCTGAACTCATGTACATCGACTTCACAGCAGTCGGTATGGACCAAATCGTGAACCAAGTCGCGAAAATCCGTTATATGGTCGGTGGACAGTTAGATGTGCCACTCGTGATTCGTACCCAAGGCGGTGCCGGTCGATCCTCGGCAGCGCAGCACGCACAGAGCCTTGAGGCGTGGTTCGTGCATATCCCAGGACTACTCGTCGTCATGCCCTCTACACCCTACGATGCAAAAGGGTTACTGAAAACAGCGATTCGAGACGACAACCCGATCATGTTTATTGAGCACAAACTCCTCTACACAGAAGAGGGTGAGATTCCCGAGGAAGAATACACAATTCCGTTAGGTGTAGCGGACGTGAAACGCGAGGGTGAAGATGTAACGATTCTCGCAACTTCACGGATGGTCTTGAACGCACTCATCGCCGCAGATACACTTGCCGATGAAGGCATCTCCGCTGAAGTTATCGATCCAAGAACGTTGATGCCGCTCGATAAAGACAGTATACTCGACTCCGTCCGAAAGACGAATCGGTTGCTCATCGCGCATGAGGCAGTCGGCAGAGCCGGTTTCGGTGCAGAGATCGCAGCGCTCGTCGTGCGGGAAGCCTTCGATTATCTGGATGCACCGATTGAACGGGTCGCAGCGATACCAGTGCCTGTCCCTTTTGCACCCGTGATGGAGAATTTTGTTATTCCCAATGCCGATCAGATCGTCGATGCAGCACGAAAACTTGTGCGTTATGAAATCTGAATCAAACGCGTAACTCCCTAAAATCGGTAGGTGCGGTTTCCTAACCGCACCGGACCTTCCCGCCCAAACTTCTATCATCCACTGACAGCCATCTGTAGAAGAGGTACTAATTCTGATTCTCTGTTCCGGTTTCTCCTACCAACCGCTGATACATCCGGGTCAAACTAAAAGCAATCGGTCCCCACACCATCGCCGCCACCATAGCCGTAATTGAGAATGCAATACCCGCAACCGTTCCCACACCCAATCGGACAAGTTCAATCACACCCGCACTCCCACCCTTCGAGAATCGGTATCCAAACGAATCAATAACCTGTTTGGCGCGATATCGCGAGTCATAAGAGAGCGGCATATAGAATAACTCTTTCGCTGCCCGAAAAATCGAATAATCCAAGGCTTTAAAAATGGTATACGCCGCGGTGCCATTCCGAAGTGAAGGGGATACCGTCAGAATGTAGCTGCTGACGAAGTGGACTATCGGGATACCGAGATGAATATAACGTAGCGCGACAAATCTCAGTGCGAGCGGCACAACCAATAGTTGCAAAATACCCGCCGCCAATCCGAGGTTGCCATAGACCCCACCGAAAAACGCCGTCCGCATATCTTTATCCGGTATTTCCGACTCCGCTAATCCGTTGAAACGGAGATCCAGTACAGTAGAGACCACCTGCGTGCTTAGAATCAACGCGCCGATAAAAATCAAATACCGAGAACGAAAAAGCACTTTTACACCGATGTGCCCCAACCTGCCACCCGCCTCTTCTTCACTCGGTTTAGGCTCACCGCCAAACTTGTAAGCAAGGACACCGAAAACCGCCGTCGGAACAAGGGATGCCGCTGTGAACAGCAATAACGGTTCAGAGCCTAACTCGGTCGCCAACATACTTACAGTTCTGCCACCCAGAAACGAACCCATAGACGCAACAGCGCAAAAGGGACCGTTAATTCGCTTCGCCTGTTCAGTCGTCAGTACACTGTTTACAAACGACCAGAACTGCTCAATGACGATCACGATATACGCTTCACGAAACACATAAATGATCACCGCGGCGAAATGCACGCCGCGGGCGAGTGCAGCGTAGCAGCCAAGGATTAAAATACCAGAAAAAACGGAAGTTATCGCCAATGCACGCGTCGCCCCCTGCCACGAAAGCAGACGACCGTAGCAGTACAACATTACGATCATACTCGGTGGAACGGCTATCATCCCACGCGGTAGGTTCTCTGCACCGTACGCATCAATGAACAGAGAGGAGGACACGGAACGGATAAACTCATAGCCGAATAGGACAAAACTTGCAGCCGCACTAATTGAAATAGCAGCAAAAATAAGTCGTCGTGGAAACATAATTTGGATTGACCTTCAAAAATCTTCCTATCGTTCTGGAATTCTATCTTCGGTTGGACGAGGATTATGCACCCAATGCCCACTCGGATCGCTGCCTCTCGCAACAATCGCGCGTTGGTTCCAATCGTTTGCAGCGTGGACCTCAGGCGGTACGAACCGCATCGTCAATCCACAACGCCGTCGGTCTGAAGTGTTCGGTTCAGAACCGTGCAACAGCAGGTCCGAATGCAACGACATCTGTCCGGCTCTCATCTCAAACGGAAAAGGCGCGTCTCCGTACTGAGAGGCACTATGAACTGTCTGACCGAGAACATTCTTTTCTTCGGCCGTGCTACGTTCAAAAGCAATCTGCCCGTGCAGATGCGATTTCGGAATAACGGTCATTGCACCATTTTCGACAGCGGCATCGTCAATAGCAAGCCATACCGTGACAGTTTTGCTTGGAGACAGGGGCCAATACGAAGCATCTTGATGCCAACTCACCTGCTTAACATCACCCGGCATCTTGCAGAAGTAATGTGTCCCCCAACAGATGAGAGTTTCACCGAGCAGATCCTGCACATAATCCAAAATCCTACCGTCTGTAACGAGATCGTGGATACCCGGGCAACTGGTATGCCATCCGTTAATGGAATAACTATTCATTCCCGCCGCCAACGCCTTCTCCATGAGTTGATCGAAATAGGCGCGGTGCGCCGCCATCTCCGCTTCAGAAAAGACATCTAACGGCGAAATAAATCCTTTTTCATTAAAGTGTTCGATTTGGGCAGATATTAAAGTCGATGGATTTTCATTTTCGACCGGAAAAAACCGTAGTGTTCGATTGAGTTCCGGCATTGCGTCTGTAATTGGCATCGGCGCATCCTCTTTTCCCCAAGTAGGTTAGAAGTTTGTATTACGGGTATAATACCAAATTCGGATATCGGTGTCAATGACGAAATGACGAAAATTCCACTTGACATTTAGAACGAATAAGTTTATATTAATCCAAATAACGCGTTAATAAACAACTTATCCATCCCCTTGGGACCAAAGAACAGACATGCCTACAGAGACCTACTTACTGTTCCATCCAATTCCAAATTGGGCAACTCCGTTTGTAGTAGGGCAATTCATTGCCCGTTCGGGACGTGCGATAATGCACATCGCATTTGGGGTTTTTGCTGGGGTGTTTCTTCAAGTACGCCGCAAAATCGCACTACTACGAACTAACCCTTAAATTCAAACTTAACGAAGCACTATCTATTGAAAACACTAAGAAAATGGATAAAAAACGAGCCAGTGGTCGCTACTACACCCGCGGGAACCCTTTTCAACTAAAACCGTTCCAAACGTGGGCGAAAGCACTTAACCTAAAACAACAGATAGCCTTAGAACCCTTTGCGGGTGCTAAAGACATCCCACAACTCATTGACGCAGCACACCTACGATGCCGAGATTGGGCATTTTTTGATATAGAACCCGGGGCAAAAGGGGTTGAACAACAGGATACACTCGCAAACTTTCCCAAAGGCTTCACTGTTTGCATCACCAATCCCCCATGGTTAGCACGCAATTCTGCAACCCGCCGCGGATTACCCTTCCCAGAAGCAACTCGTCATGACGATCTCTACAAATACGCACTTGAGCAGTGTTTGACGCACTGTGAGTGGGTCGCAGCAATCATCCCAGAAGCGTTCATCCGGAGCGGATTGTTCCTGCAACGGCTACGCGACTTCATCTCCTTAGTCCCCCACATGCAAGGCAAAATCAAAGAAAAAAATAAAACAAGAGACACCTCCTATATGTTCGAGGACACGGAGCATCCTGTCGGTCTGGCACTCTTTACACCAGAAACAACATCAGATGTTAGCATCTGGCGCAACAATCAGTTTCTCGGCAGGCTTGCTGAACTAAAGACACACCTACCACAACCTTCCCGCAACCGAAGTATCGTATTCAACGACCCGAACGGAAATCTCGGACTCATCGCGATAGACAATACCGTCTCCGCCTCCATCCGTTTCTGTCTACCAGAAGAATTGAAAGATTATCCTATCCGTGTTCACTGCCGTTCCATCACAAAAATTGGCGTGCCGTGGCACGTAGACATAGATACACTTAACGCTCGCTTGACAACAATTCGTAAGAAAACCCACGATGTTTTTCTAACAGCATTCAAAGGCTTACGCCGTGATGGACAGTACCGACGACGGTTAGATTGGGCATTGACGCGAGCAATTGTTGACACACAGTAGCTACAACTTGAAACAAACCGGGAATAGAAAAATGAACGTCCAAAAATTGATCTGCATACTCCTACTGATAACACTCATCACCGTTGCGGGGTGCGTCCCCGGCGATGGGAAGCATACTACAGAAAAACCCGCCGGATTCTTTTGGGGCATCTGGCACGGATGGATCGCGCCAATTTCCTTGATTTGGCAACTGTTTAACCCCGACATCCGTCTCTACGAACCAAACAATACCGGATGGTGGTATGATTTCGGATTCTACATCGCCATCATCAGCGGTTTCGGGGGCATCTCTCTCACACGGAGGAAACGCAAGAAGGTTGTCGTGCAGGACAGCAGTAATTCTGAATAGCAATAATCAGAGCGGAATCAATGCTTAGAACATCACAAATCAATGGCACCAGAAATCGCATTAATAGAGAAAGGAATAACCCATGAAGGTCTTAGTCATCGGCGGCACAGGCAACATCAGCCGTGGCATCGTCGCCGCTTTACAAAACCGAAACCATGAAATCGTCCTGTTCAACCGCGGACAACACGTCGATCCATCACCCCCAGAGGTCCGCGTCATCCACGGCGACCGAAAAGATCGCGAAGATTTTGAGACGAAAGTTGGTGCCGAAAACTGGGATGCCGTCATAGATATGATTAGTTTCAACGCAGACGATGCCGCCTCCGCATTGCGCGCATGCCAAGGCCGCGTCGGACACTTCGTCCACTGCTCAACAGTGATGACCTACGGACCCCCATTCAGCGGGATCAACCTCCCAGAGACCGCACCGCTACAAGGCACATCAGGCTATGGACTTGGCAAAATCGAAGCGGATAACCTACTCTTAGAAGCACACGCACGCGATGGATTTCCCGTAACCATCTTCAAACCCTCCTATACACACGGACCCGGTATACCCCTCCATCGGCAAGTCGGTGGAGACGGCAGCTGGATTGATAGATTACGCAAAGGCAAACCGATCCTCTCTGCAGGTGATGGACTCAACTATTTTCAGTTCCTGTCATCTAAAGACGCAGGTTTTGCGTTTACAGATATATTGGGGAGATCCGAAACGTTCGGCGAAATATACAACATCGTCCACCCACAAGCACGCACATGGGACGAATGGCATCGTGCAGCCGCAGAAGCACTCGGCGTTGACATAGAGATCGTGCACGTCTCACAAGAGACCCTCATCGCAATGGCACCCGAACGGTTCAGCGGGTTACGCGGCAACTTTGGACATACCCAAATCTTCAGCCACGAGAAACTCACAGCAGTATTACCTGAATTCAGTCCGCAAATTCCGGTTACAGAGAGTGTCGCAGAAAACATCGCATGGATGGATAAACACAATCGGGTACCAGACAGCGATGCCGACGATTTGGAAGATCAGATTATTGCGGTAGTCCGCAAGCTACCCCGTATCCGGTAGTCCAGAGGTAGAGATATGCTAAAAATCAGATCAGCGTTAGATTCAGAAATACTTGATCGCGTCGAGCACGACCTACGCGAAGATGGATTCTATATCATTAAAAATGTGATTACTCCTGAAGAGGCAGACGAAGCGCGCGAGACAGTCTGGAAATTGGTCGAAGAAGACATCGCAAACGGACACGACCACAGCTACGGAGAGGGTAAAATCCGACGCGTCTGGGCAATCGTCGGGAAAGCACCTATCTTCCGTCGGCTCATCCAGCACCCGACCGTCGTCGCAGTATGGAAACGAATGCTCGGTGAAGATGTTATCGCCTCCACGTTTACGGCGAACATTGTCGGACCCGGCGCACCCGCAGGCGGTTGGCATATCGACTACCCATATTGGGCAATGCAAGCCCCGTTCCCATCAGGTTCACTCACAGGACAAACCGTTTGGATGTTAGACGATTTCACGGTAGAAAACGGCGCAACGGCATGTATTCCAGGTTCACACAAAACGCTCCGTCGTCCCGAATTAGGAGAGGCAGAGGGGCTTGAGGTGGCTGTTGCTGCTGCACCGAAAGGCTCTATCATGTTCACAAACGGAGCAATCTGGCATCAATCGCGTCCAAACCTAACCGATACACCACGCGTCGGACTGCTCGGTATGTACAACAGATCGATCATCTATCCGCAAGAAGATATGCCGCGTCAACTGACCGATGCCCAATTGGCAGGCGAAAGCGACATGCTAAAACAACTCTTAGGCAGAAATATACCGTTCCGAGATCCCGATCACGGGCAGAATTGGCACCGCACGGATACCGGGTTCCGCGAAGTATAACGGATAATATTGTGCTTTGTCACACTTGAAATGAGGCGTGAAAACGTTGATTCACACGTCCCTTCTTCTTGTAGGAGCGAGTGTTTTTGCTTGGGTGTTTCTTTATGCTCGCGACCTTTGTCCTATCAACTTTTACTTGACGAAACAATAGGCAGGTTTCATCAAATGTTTCACCAGTTTCAAATTCAAGGAGGGCATTTATGCCAGTTGTAACCCACGATGTGCTGAGAAAATTTGTATACGATATCTATCGCGGTGCTGGCGGCACAGAGGAAGATGCGCGTATCGTCAGCGACCACGTCGTCGATTCTAACCTCGCCGGACACGACTCACACGGTGTCATCAACGCACCCAACTACATCGGCGGTATGGCAGATGGTCCCGCCGCAGATAAAATGGAAATCGTCAGAGAAAGCGGCGCAGCAACTGTCATCAACGCTAACCGCGCACTCGGTATGGTCGCCGCACGCAAAGCCATGGAAATGGCTGTCGAAAAAGCACAAACCTGCACCATCGGCGCGGTCGGTCTACACCAATGTGGACACGCAGGACGGATGGGGGAATATCCTCCAATTGCCGCCCGTGCCGGGATGATTGGCATCGTCTTACTCAACGGTGGCGGACGCTTCATGCACCCGCACGGTGGGACTTCTCGGAGACTGCCACCCAACCCGATCGCAATCTCCGTACCACGTCAAGGTGGTGAACCGCTCCTCCTCGATATGACACTCAGCGTCGTCGCAGGTGGCAAATTGCTCGTCCAGACCGCACGCGGTGAATCCATACCGGAAGGATGGATGATAGATGCCGAAGGTAAACCGCTCACCGACCCAAACGCGTTTCGTGAACGTCCACAGGACACAGCCGTTATGCCGCTCGGCGGCTTTCAGTTCGGACACAAAGGGTTTGGACTCGGTGTGATGATAGATGCCATCGCCGGTGGACTCTCATGGGCAGGATGTAGCCGTGAAAACCCAACACGTGGGGCAAGTGGCATCGTCATGTTCGCAATCAAAATTGAGGACTTCATCGACCTTGCAGATTACGAACAAGAAATCGCGTATCTCGTAGAGTGGGTGAAGTCATCTGCGCGATTGCCCGGTATTGATGAAATTTATGTACCCGGAGAATTTGAAGAACGGAGTCGTGAGAAACGTCTGCGCGAAGGGATACCAATCGAGGAACCCACATGGAACCGCCTCGTCGAAGCCGCTGAACGTTTCAACGTCGCAGCCCCCAATCTCTAACCTAACGCAAGTTACTATCTCTGTAACATAATCTGTTAGGTTGTGCATATTAGGGCGTAGGCTGAATGAAGATTCATTTATTAATTCGGTAATTTTCAAACGTGCGATAAATCGCACTACTACGAACCCGCTCATTTGTAGTAGGGCAATTCTGCGGTGTACTCGCTCCCGGTTCAGGTTTCCTTAAGGCATGAATACCGTTGATTCGGAATGCCACACGGAGAACCTTCATACCGTTGATTCTGATTCATGCGAAGTGCATTATTGCCCGTCGATTACCGTTCCAACAACCGGCTGCCAATAGCCAACAGGAGATAAAAAATGCGAATCTACGGTCTGTTTGTTTTGCTCATCGGCATTACGGGGTGTGCTGCCCTGAACCAGCCCATTAACGAGATGATAGCGTCAGATCTTACCTGTGAGACGAATCCGGAATTTGTAGACGGTAATCTGGAGACGGAAAGCACATTTGCAGTAAAGGGGTTCGTTCGCAAGGCGTACCATCTCCATGAGGGAGAGGGTCGACGACTCGCCTATGCACAACGGCGTTATATAACGCAAGTCGAAGGGCAACGTCGCACAGAAGCAATTATCAAACTCAATGCGCCCACCTATGTCGCCTATGTAGAGGTATATCCAGCATCGCGGCGGATCCCGAATTTCGCGATGATGACAACACTCGACGATCCACCACGCTTTGATGTCGCCTTTGAACGCGTGTCCGACAAGCAACACAAGGACATAGAAGGACTCAGTCCGGTACGTTTCCGCATCGAACGAGAAGTACTTTATCTACGCATGAGCGCAGACGGCATTGAAGATAGACAAAATTCTGTCCGTGGTGCAAACGCAAGTGTTGAAATTCCACTCATAGGGGCATCAATTCGCGAAGTCAAATTTTATGTCCGTGAGACGCTATAACCAGAAAGGAGCAAAACAATGAATAGATGGATACTAAGCATGCCATTACTTCTACTGTTCGGTGTAGTCGGATGCGCCATGCTTCAAGAGCCACCTATAGTGGAAATTTCGACTTCGCACCTCACCTGCAAGGAAAATCCAGAGATGGTAGATGGCGATTTGGAAACGGTAGGTGTTTTCAAAACAGAAGGAACTATCCAAAAAGGACTCGGCCGCAGCCGACAATATCAACGTCAAGTGATAGGCAGCCCCAAAACGGAAACGTTGATAAAACTTGACGCGCCAACCTATATTGCCTATGTTGATGTCTATCCTACCTCAATCATTCCCCGTTTCGCTTTGGATACCGCTATTGAAGAAAATCTGTCGAACCGGTCACTGACGTTTGAACCCGTCAAAGACAAACGCGGTGACAAAATCAAAGGCGAACAACCCGTTAGATTCCAAATTGGACGAAAGATTCTCTACGTAGTGTTTACATTTTGTTAGCAGTGATCAATATAGCTGCGAAATAA
>JAPPII010000124.1 GCA_028820845.1 Candidatus Poribacteria bacterium | reverse complement strand
GGATGTCCGTTGGCACTTGGACGGGTGTTGTGTCGTCGGTTGTATCTGTTGTATCTGTCGTGCCAGTGACATCAAGTGTAGCAGATGCCGATACAGGCGTGCCCAACACATTCGCGCTTACACTGAGTGTCGTATCTGCACTCGGGAGCGTGAAGGTGTGTGATGCCTGTCCACTCGTATTCGTTGACAGCACGACAGGCGTAAGCGATCCGACTTGGAAGGTTACCGCGATGCCCGGTGCAGCGGTCGTGCCGCGTTGGACAGTTGCCGTGACAGATTGCGAACTCCCCGCTGCGCCTGAGATTGTTGTTGATGAGAGTGTGAGGGTTGGGGTGGTGGATTGTTGTTGCTCTTGCTGCTGTTGTTGCTGTTGTTGCTGTTGTTGGTTATTCGAGCTACCAGCACCGTTGATACCGAAGGTTACTTCTCGCCGATACGTAACCGGATCAGTACCACTGATACTGGCGACAACTCGAACAGGGCCTGTAAAGTCAAGAGAGTACGTAACCGAGGCACGTCCCTGTCCATCGGTTATATCCGTTACGTTGGGCCCTGATCCAGAAGTTTCACCAGTCCTAGGAGTATTTGACAAAACGCCCCTATCTGTGGTAAACGTAACCGTCTCACCCGAAACTCGCTGTCCACCCTTGCGTACAACAACAACCAACGGATCCTCAACATTCCCATTGACTGCACGCTGACCGCTACCCGACTCAATCTCTATACTCGGTATACCCGATTCGGTTTCGCCCGAAGGTCTAAAGGGGTTCAGGAGGGGACTCCCGCCTGCAGTGACGTTAACAACTTGGCTTGCACCAGTGGCAGCTAATTGAAAATAGGTGCTCACCTGACCACTCGAATTAGTTTGTACGGCTATGGCACCACCCGATCCTGGGCGCGTTGATGTAGCGACTACCGTGTTGGCAGTAAAACCCGTCGCCAACATTGTACCAGCAATATCAGAGGTATAGACAGTTGTGCCAGAGACAGGAAAGAATACGCCGCCTCCTGGGGAACTAAATACAGCCGCTAATCCGGAAATATTTCTACCTTTTCCATCCGTCACCCTAACAACAAGCGGATTTTCAAGCCGTCCGCCTAAAGCACCTTCCTGATTATTACCACTGACTATCGCCACGGTCGGATATCCAAAGATGTAGATACCTGTCGTGGGAACAGCACCGGCGATAGATGCTCTAACTCTGTTAGTTGTACCAGCCATATCAAGATGGACTACAGCACTACTTGAGGTCGAAAGTGAACGCGAAGCAGAACCCATACGAGTTCCTTCCTGCACATAAAGCCGTCCAGAACCTTCAATAACCTCATACTTAACTCTGGTATGCGCCGCCACACCTGAAACCGTAATTGTCGGATCGGCAAAGTCATTGTGATCGGTTTGGTAGTTTTGATCGCTGACTAAACCTCCAAGACTAAGACCAGTTGGACTTGCATCGCGTTCTTGCACTACGTAAACTGTGAACACCTGATTTGGTGTTGCGCGATCATCAGTTCCATTGGGTAAGTCAGGCAGAGGGGTCATATCTGATATCGTGATTGTAACCTCTTCTCCAGTGGTCTCGGTACGAACAAGGGTCAAGGTGATACTGCTGCTAAGTTTGTCTTCACGCTCACCAGTTTCCATCAGAGAGTGCGTAGCCGCAGGTGTAATACCGTAACTTCCGACCTTAATGATGTTAGCATTGGTGACCGCAATGTCAACCTGCTCTTGATTGTAATGATAGCGTACAGCATCCTCAGCTTTCACTCTATCAGCCGAATTCGTCACAACCGAACCATTAGGACCATCAAGATAGTCTCCATCCGCGTTAATGTAATATCCAGAACTATTGATAAGGACATCATTCTGATCAATAAGGTCGCCATTGGCATTTCTAATTGAAGTGTTTCCCTTAGGGGTTACGGAAAACTTGATTGTAAACTGCTGGTTAAGCGATGCTGTTTGCAGATCCCCAGACCGAGTTGTTCCAAAAGTCAACGCATCCGCAACACCCTGCACACCCGACGCCAGCACGCATGCCATCAGTAGACCGAAAATGAATTTCTGTGTCATTAAGTTTTTCATAAGAAATACCTTCTCCATTTCTATGTAGGAGGGGTTTCTACCCCCGAATTTTCTATTGTAATCTCAATGTTTCGATGTGTAAAAGGGTTGGTGGGGAAACACCCAAGCAAAAACACCCAACCTGTAAAGAAAGCAGTTCCATTTTTTTACCGTTGAAAATATGATGTTAGATAATATTCCCGTCTGAAGCAGGATTTGCGGGATTATACGGATTTTCAGGATTACAGCACTTTTGATTGCCCTTTATTTTTCAGTAGATAATCAAGCTATTTGTTGAAACCGTATGCACGTGGGCATCTCAGCACGCAAACTAAAAGTTTGCGCTACACCAACTAATACTCTCTCATTCTGCAAATCCCAATCATCCTGTAAATCCCGCTTCAGACGATTTCCCATAATCCGCGTCCATCCGCCTCATCCGTGAAAATCCGAGATTCAGACAGATAAAGCCTTTTCGCCTGCGGGTGAGGTGCCGAGCCGTGCCACTTGATATCTTTGTAGCACAATCTTTAGATTGTGCATTTCATCACGCAAACTGAAGTTTGCGGTACAGCAACCGATACGCCCCTCCTCGTGCAAATCCCAATCATCCTATAAATCCTGCTTCAGACGATTTCCCATAATCCGCGATTCAGAAACGATGTAAAAAAATAAAGGCGGTGTAGGGATACACCGCCTTTATCGGTTGGTAGGTTAGTTCAAATAGATTGTATCCCTGAAATAACCTTGTTTGTCTCGCAGCTTAGTCAACATCTTTCAAATCACCCCAGGTCGTGGTGACCTTCCCTGCTGCAGAGACATGACCTTTCAGACGCGTCGTCGCAAGGCGCGTGCGCTTGCCGTCTAACGACACATCTTCGATTTGATAATAATAGACAACGTTGGGTTTCGCCGTGGTGTCCGTCCACTCGTAGACATGCTTTTCAGATGTCGTGCCGTGTCCGGGAACGATACCTTTGACGTTGACGACTGTGAATTCACCCGTCTTGCTTTCACTCCGCAGGATGTTGAATCCGGCGTTGTTCAATTCAGACTGTGTAATCCAACGGACGACGACGTGTCCAGTGGCGTCATCACGGACGGGACGGAAGCTGGAGAGCGAAACGGGCAGTGGACCACCGAGACGGAACCCGGGGGTGCCAACATCGTTGCGATGTCCGTAGAAACTGATACCCGCACCACTAAGGTCGGACTGGTTCCAAGAGGTGGACATCGTGCCATCACTCGCCATGTCAGCTGTGCCATCAATTTGGCGACTACCGTATTGACGGACGAGTGACTGACGCAC
Organism: Candidatus Poribacteria bacterium; assembly: GCA_028820845.1. Taxonomy (NCBI): domain Bacteria; phylum Candidatus Poribacteria; species Candidatus Poribacteria bacterium. Next base: position 182,718 of record JAPPII010000124.1, on the reverse strand, counting down.
ATCACCACGTGCAGGGAGATCCCACTGATGTATCCGTGCTGCACCGTCCACCATCACGTTACCCGCTTCGTCAATGACTATCATTTGGGTCGAACCGCCCTCGTTAACTTTTGCACTGAGCGCAATGTAGAAACCTGCGCTGCTCAGGAGTCGGCTGTCGCGAGCGACCAAGCCTAAATCCGTACGGTTGTTCTCGTAGAGGTTGTAGACTCTGTTCCTATCTACGTCATTAACCCCTGTGCCTGAAACAAGGAGCAGTGTCCGGTTGGGTTGGATAAAAACATCACCTTTGAACTCGAAACTGGAATCCACGAAGGACTCAACGTCCGTCTGTTCGTTGCGAATTTCCATCATCCACCCGTTCAGGTTGATCGCTTCTGTCATGGAGGAGTTGTAGAGTTCAATCCACTGGATGAGGTTCCAGCGTGGACCGGCATCATACATAATCTCGCTAATCGTGATCATACCACTGAAAGCGTAAGGCGTTTTGCCAGCAGCGTTGTCACGATCATCAGCAATGACGTTACGAGACGAATTATTGGCGTAACCGGGCGTTCCGGGAGCCATAGGGGGATCAACGCCAAGATCATAACCCACTCCGCCCTGATACCCGAAACCGTTGGTTTGCCAGTTGTCTTTGTGGAGTCTGTTCGCACCACTTTCGGGCCAGTAGACACCTTTATCGTTCAGTCCAGTTTCGCGTCCGAAAGACTTGTTCCGAGAGGCGAAGTTACTACCGCTAAAGTCGTTCCCGTCCCGATCACCAGGAACTTTCCAGTATTTCAAGGGCCAGACATTCGTTCTTTGATTAATAAACTGATTTTCGAGCCCGTGTGTGACGAAATGGTTACCGGCGATATCCTTGACCTTTTCATGCGTTTTGTTCTTATCGGTCCCCGTTCTAAGGATAAGAAGGAACCCATCTGCATTCGGAAGGTTCAAATCGGAGCTAACCACATACTTGTGTGAAGCACCCTTTTCAACGTGTGACCCGAGTTCGCCAACATTGACACCACCTGCCAGGATGGTATCTCCAGGATCCCGATTGTAGACGACAAGATACTCACCCGGTTGGAGTTTGTAACTTGGCAGCTTCGCAAGCACAATCTCTTCGTCATATTTTTTGACGAGACTGAGTTGCCAGTTATTGATGTTCGTGGGGACAGCACCCGCAGCACTCGGATCGGTGTTATTGAAGAGTTCAATCCAGTCAAGGTTTGCTTCGGAGGTATCGTTGCGAACCTCGTTGATAATAACACCCGTCGCTGAGAGAGAGGCGGGTTCCGCAGCTGGACGTGGAGCATTGACTACATCGCCGCGTCCACCACTGGCATTCAGCGCTCCTGGGGTGGCTGTGATAGCCATAGTGTGGTCTATATTGAACGGAGCAGTGGTTGCTGCCCAGCGACCTGCGTTACCACCATCACCAACGTCCCTTAACGCAGCAGGACCTGCACTGTCATCTGCGGCAGGATCGTCTTTGCCACGACCATTAAGGGCTCTATAAGTGCTACCATCCCATCCCTTGCGATACGCCGAAACGAGAGCAGACGTGGGGATAGCTGGGTTTACGTTAGCGGCTACCTGTGCCGTAATACGACCTGATGCAGTCCCTGGCAGTGTGAATATACCGCCACCACCACGAGGGCGTGTGGTAACACGATCAACGACTCTATATAAGGTCGTGGCTGTATCATCTGTATCTGCGGCAACTATCGTAGGAGTAGCAGAAGCTGCAACATCGTCACCATCCGCACTGGGTGCTATAAATCTCACTGTGTCGCGTTCCACGCGTTGGTTAGTGGTGAAAAGAAGCACAACATGATCGGCAGCTGCTAACGCTGTGCCATTGTTGTAAACCTCAATCCACTGATCTCTTGCGTCATTTTCACTAATACCCCAAAGGATTTCGCTGATAACGAGGCGAGGCCCAGCCTTTGTGTACTTACCAGCGTTCCCTTTCATCAAGAGTTCAATCGTTCCACCATTAGCGAAAAAAGTCCGTAGATTCGGAAACGTTTCAGCTGGAGCAGCTGGGACTTGCGTTACTTCAGAACCTAATATTCCATTGCTGGCGGGATCAGTATTAGCTCCAGCCATCTCAAAAATGACGAATCCTTTTTCACCCAGGGGACCTGGGGTATCAGCACCATCGGTGTTGAGGTCGGTACTGACAAATGACTGTTGCGCAAATGCCGGACCAGCAACGAGTGCTAACGCCAAAACGAAAACTAAGGAAAATGTCAATTTCTTTGACAACATTACTTCTATTCTCCTTAAATACTAAATATAAAAGATAAACATTTATCGGAGGCGTGGGATTCAGAACACCCACCTTTCCGATGTCTCTAACACTATATACATAACATAAGAATCTGTATCCAGAGATGTGGATATCTATTCTTTTTTGAACCTAACCTAATGTGCTGCATCGTGTGCAGCGATAACGAGGTGTTTTTCTTCGCTGCCTATTTGGATACAGCATCGTCCATTTTCAAACTTGTGCCGAGGGGGGCATTTATCCCCTGCGCGAGCCATGCCTTTAATAGATACGCGTTGTTTTCCTATTTCCCTTGTTATTCCTTATAGGAGAAACTCTTCGCGTCTCGGAAATCGACTCACATTCTGGCAACACGTGTGTGAAAATTAACTTTGTAACACTCGTTGCTATTAAGTATAAGACATTTAACGTAAAACGTTATTTTCAACACTTTTTATAGGATAAGTAAAAATGAAAATATTTCGGTAGGAAGGCTGGAAGGGGCGCGTTACATACTATATAGTGGCACTCATTATCACTTTTTGGATAATTTTTGACGCGCGAAACTCCCCACGTTCAGATTTTTTCAGAAAAAAATAACAAAAACCACAATTTTTTAAAAAAAAACACGTAATTTCATGTTTTTTTTACTTTTTTTCATTTTTTTTGTATTTTAACTTGACAAAGTACGTTAAACGTAACCTTCGCCGCATTCGCAGGCTGCGTTTTTAGCAGTCGGCAAAGCATTTTCTGATGGCAATGCTTGAACAAACACAGACTTTTTCTGGGACGGGTTGGGTAACCCAACCCCTACACAGGTTTGTGCCCGCCCAGATGCGCCTTGCATTATGCTACAGAAGCGTGTTCTGCGAAATACTAATAAGTCAAGATTCGGAGGTAAATCCATAAGGCTGTTTCGTTGAAGGTAACGTTTTGACGTAAGATGGCGAGTACAGCGTGCTTCTACAGCGAAGTGCTCTGAGGCAAAGGTTGGAATTATTGGAGAATTGAATGCCTCTGAAATGCCCTGGAAACGACCCTGATTTCACTTGACAAATATGTGCTAGGACGGTATAATTGTTAAAAGTGAGTCTTATGTGTTGACTATAAAAAGTAATTATTCATGAGGAATAGAACTGATTACGATCCCGTCTATTTCGCAACACAAAATGGCAAAGAACCTGTAAGAGTTTGGATAGACGATCGTTCTGAAGATCAACAAAAGTTAATATTTGCTGCTATATCTTCCGTTGTTCAGCATTTTCCGAATATCCCAAGGTCAAACCTACTTCGTAGAATATCAGGATATAAAGGCTTGTGGGAAATTCGGATTAGATTAACCCATAAAATGATTGCCAGAATCTTATTTTGTGTGCATGATTCAAAAATTGTGTTTCTTCACGCTTTTATCAAAAAGTCCTACCGCATACCGAAACACGATTTAGACTTGGCTGTAAGAAGAATGCGCGAGTATTTAAATACTATGGAGGATTAGGTCTATGAGAGCCAATAAGCATGAAGGCAGCAATTTCTGGGATCACCTTAAAGAAAAAGGTATCTATGAAGAAGTCCAAGAACTTGCCGAGGAAAGATATGGACACCTTTATCAAAAAGGTAAAACGAGCTTCTTTGGAAAAATAAGGAAATTTCTAAGTAGTATAGCAGGATTCTTTATTAATTGAGTTGTGAGGAAGCCATTGGATCGTCTGTGATCCAGTGGCTTTTTTTATTTATTCCTAAACCTCCAGACTCCCCTCAATAAACTTCGTAAACATATTCTCGACGACTTGACCACCCCTTGCGACAGCCCCTAATACAACGTCTTTTGCTGGGTTTCCATAAAATAAACACAGATGCCCAAAGCACAATCCCGTAGGATTTATTTGCTTCGGATGTAAACTTTTTTTTCGGTTCTCTCGTATAATATGATATAATGGGTCAAGATTCACGGGGAAATCCAAAGGAGAAAGAGACAATGAAGTTGCAATTAGTGTTCGCGCTATTGTTGCTTGGGGCAGTGGTCGGACTGACTGGGTGTTATACGCAATTGGGCTATTATGCGTCTGCAGACTTCGATCGGAGATACCATAAGGTTTTGGAAGAAGAGGAGATGGAACATCACTCCAAAACGGAATCGGAAGCATCCGAATTAGAGAAGCAGGGTGACGATGCTGAAGATTCAGAAGGCTATTACGGCAGACGGAAACGGAGTTATCGTAGGACCTATTCGCATCCGTCCCGCTACGATACCTATCATTGGGCACCTTACGCGCCTTATCCTTATTACGCCTATTCGCCGGTATGGTATCCATTCCACCCTTGGTTTTCTGGATACTACCGTCCGTATTACAGACATTACCGAAGCTACTACCCCTATTATGGATACTATCCTTACACGAATGTCTATAGGCGGTATTACAGTGGCAGTCGGTATGTTCCGCTCTCACGGCGTACCTACCCTAACAGAAGCAATTGGCGAAGTGAAAGCCGACGTTCACGAAGTTCACGGAGTGTGACCTCGCCACGGACGCAATCGGAACGACCCCAGCGACGTACAAGAAATAGAAATGAGTAAATAGGGGTGAGGTAATTCGGGGTTACAAACCCCTCCTACAAATAGCACGGAGGAAAAGGAACGATGAAACGAGCAATATATTTAACATTCATTTGTCTGTTTGCTACGGCTTCCTTTGCGCCTATTAGCACAGCGCAAGTGGAAGAGATGGCAATCGGGAAAACGTTTGGTGTCGGGGCGCGGGCAATGGGGATGGGGGGTGCCTCACTGGGTCTCGCTGATGATTTTACGGCGCTCTATTGGAATCCGGCAGGGATGGCACAGATCCAAAAGTTTGAGATGTTCAGCAGCCTATCGCACAACACAGCGATTGCTGATACCTACTTTACGGGTGATGCAGTGAAAACAGCAACGAGTCGCTCACAGATGCGTCTGAATTCTATTGGGTTTGTCTATCCGTTTCAGGCGAGACAGGGGGGTTGGGCAATCGCTTTCGGTTACAACCGTCCGCAAAACTTTGATTATCAGACAGCGATTCAAGGGATTGATCCGAGTTCCGGTACGGAATTCAGCGGGCTTGCTATCAATGAAACCGATGTGTATAGCGGCGGTATCGGGATTTGGAGTTTCGGCACGAGCGTATACGTCTCAAAACACATTCTGATTGGCGGTTCCTTGGATTTCTGGCACGGGAATAGTCTTAATGAATTGGACGTAACGGCGACCGACATCGTGGACATAGATCGGGAGTTGGCACGTTTCAGATATGACGACGAGATTGATCGGGAGTATTCAGGCGTAGGCGGTAGGATAGGGCTTCTTGCACACCTCACTGATGAGATTAGCCTCGGTGTAAACGTAGTATCCCCCGTAGAATTAGGTGTCGATGAACTCTGGTATCAATCAACGATCGCCGATTACGATGACGGAGAAAGGTCAAGTGATACGGAAAGCGGTGCCTTAGTGTATGATATTGAGCGTCCGTTTGAAGTCGGAACGGGGATTGCTGTGAAACTCTTCGACAAGCAGCTGATATTCGCGGGCGACCTCCAACTGACAGATTGGACACAGACGCGCTACGATCCCGCGCCGGCAGATGATATTTCACAAGACAATTTTGAGGAGTACTATGCCACAACACTTCAGGTTCGATTGGGTGTGGAATATCGGATACCGATTATTACAACACATATCCGCCTCGGCTATCTTCGCGATCCTATCCCGTTCAGATCTACCCAAGTAGATACGCATGATTTCTTGACAGCAGGAGTCGGTAAAATTTTCGAGGATTCGTTGAAACTTGATGTTACGTATGTGCTCGGTGGTTGGGCACAAGAGCGCAATGATGTCAAAACTGAACACTTGACACATCGGGTGTTTGTATCAGCGGCGTATCGGTTTTAATTAGCACGCTTCGCTTTCAGCATTGTCCCGCAAGTCCACACGCGACTTGCGTAGGCGTTCCGCTGCGCTACACTCTCAGGCACCAGCAAAGACGCGAGCGTTACAGAAAGTCTCTTAACTGACCGCTGAGAGGGTTTCGGAACGCAGTGGAGAAACCCGCCCTGACTGCTGACCGCTATTAGCCATTACACCAGTTGAATGTAGCCCATCTGTGCGCCGTCTCCTTTTCGGAGTTCACCACGGATGATACGGGTGTATCCGCCGTTCCGGTCTTGATAACGGGGTCCGATATCATCAAAGAGTTTTCGCAGAACGGCGTGTTTATCAACCCTACTGGCTTCTTCTCCGCGCCTCGGTTTATAATGTAGATGGGTACCATAGAGCATTTTTGCGGCTTGTCGACGTGCGGGCAGATCGCCCTGCTTCGCGAGCGTAATTAATCTTTCAGCAACGCGACGCAGTTCTTTGCACTTAGCGAGCGTTGTCCGAATTTGTTCATGCTCAAAGAGTGCGGTGGCTTGGTTACGAAAAAGTGCCTTCCGATGGCTACTCGTCCGTCCGAGTTTCCTCCCGCTTTTTCTATGACGCATTGTATTCCTCCTATGAGCGTCGTCGTGAAGAATTACATGGGCGGCTGCAAAGATTCTTGCGCCATATTTTCTTCGTCGATGTCGGCATCGTCCATATCGTCGAGTTTCATTCCGAGGAAAAGCCCCATGTTGGCGAGTTGCTCCTTAATTTCGTTAAGCGAAGTGCGTCCGAAATTCTTGTATTCCAACATATCCTTTTCCTCTTTTGTAACGAGTTCTCGGATGGTCTTGATATTTGCAGTTTCGAGACAATTGCTGGCGCGAACCGAGAGCTCGAGTTCCGCGACAGGTTTGGCTAAATATCGGTTGCGCCTCAGTTTTTCCTCATCAATCTCAGGTTCAGGCTCGACGTAGTTCTCATCGAATTCCGTAAAGAGTTCCAATTGTTGTAGTAAAATTTCTGCAGCTCGAGTGACGGCTTCCTTCGCCGTAATAGTGGCATCAGTCCAGACTTCAAGGTTGAGCTTATCAAAATTAGTTGTGTCGCGGACCCGCGTCTCTTCTACCCAGAAATTAACCTTCTCAACGGGCGAGAATTTTGCGTCCACAGGAATCAACCCGATTGGGTTGTCTGTTGGTCTGTGTTCTTCAGCAAGAGAGTAACCACGTCCTGTTTGTACATGAATTTCCATATCCAACCCCTCGCATTCATCAAGTGTAGCAATATGCCGGTCGGGATTGATAATCTGAACGTCTGAATTAGGACGAATATCAGCGGCAGTAACTTCACCTGAACCTTCTGCGTGCAGGGTGAGTGTCATTGGGGTGTCGTTAGTAATCTTGAGGCGCACCTCTTTGAGATTAAGAATGATTTGGACGACATCTTCAAGCACCCCGGGAATTGTGTCGTATTCGTGTTTAACTTGTTCGATCTGAACAGCCGTAATCGCTGCACCTTTGATTGAGGAAAGGAGGACTCGGCGTAGAGAATTGCCGAGGGTTGTCCCAAATCCGCGCTCAAAGGGTTCAGCGGTATATTTTGCGTAATCCGGCTGTAAAGACTCAATATCAGTTTTCAGCCGCTCGGGTATCACGAGCTCGGACCTTATCATCGATTTCCTCCCATAGAATTAAAACGAATGTTAGAACGCGTGCAAACTGAAGCACCGGATGCTGTCGGCGTATTCAACTCACAGTTTGCATCGATAGCGTATGATCGGACATGCCCCACGTCCCTTGTGTGCTGTAAGTCCTTGCGAGTATCTTATCGGATGCAGATGCGCTGTAAGAGTGTCCATGCATAAACACTCAGTATTTAATAACACACACGGTATAGGGGACACGCCTACCTGGAGTAAAGTTCAATGATGAGTTGTGTTTCAAGGTCTGCGGAGATCTGCTCTACCACGGGTGCTCCCTGAACGCGTCCTTCCGTCTTCTCGATGTCAACATCAAGCCATTCAGGTGCGCCGCGATGCTGTGCGTACTCTAAAGCCTCCTGAATAACAGCGAGGTTGCGACTCCGCCCGCGTGGTGCGATGACATCGCCAACTTGTACTATATAGGAAGGAATGTTAACGCGCTTCCCATTGACAGTAAAGTGGTTATGCTTGACGAGTTGACGCGCCTGATTTCGAGATGTTGCGAATCCGAGGCGGAAAACAACATTGTCAAGGCGGCGTTCAAGGAAACCAATTAAATTTTCACCAGCAATACCGCTTTGGCGGGCAGCTTTGAAATAATAGTTCCGAAACTGTTTCTCGAAAACACCATAGGTGCGTTTTACTTTCTGTTTCGCGCGTAACTGCCTGCGGAAATTGTTTTCGCGACCGCGGCGGGGCGGGGTCTGTCCGTGCTGTCCAGGTGGATAGCTACGGCGTTCAAAAGAACATTTCGGACCGTTGCATCGCCGTCCCTTGAGAAAGAGCTTTTCGCCTTCCCGTCGGCATAATTTACAGACTGAATCTAAATATCTGCTCATTCGTATTCCTCAAACCCGTCGTCTCTTCGGGGGACGACATCCGTTGTGTGGGATCGGAGTCACGTCCTTCATTAATGTAATTTCAAGTCCGGCGGCAGCGAGTGCTCGTATAGAAGATTCTCGCCCGGACCCGGGACCTTTGACTCTGACCTCTACGCGTTTCATACCGTGATCCATTGCTCTACGGGCACATGCCTCCGCGGTCTGCTGTGCAGCAAATGGGGTGGACTTTCGTGAACCGGTGAAAGTCATACCAGCATTTGCCCAAGCAACGGTATTTCCGTTTAAGTCTGTGATTGTAATAATTGTGTTATTGAAGGTAGCTTGTATATGCGCTATCCCTTCTGGGACGTTCTTGCGTTCTCTTCTTCTTCCACGCAAAACTGTTCTCCTCTTTGTTAGTTGTCAGTTGTCAGTTAAGAGAGCCTCATGTCCACAGCCAAGGTTAGAGACCTCACCTACGGATAATCGCAAACTGGCAACCCGTACGCGGATTATCCACTCTTGCGTCCTGCCTCTTTGGCTTTTCTACCGACAGAAATCGTCCGCGCCTTACCCTTACGGGTGCGTGCATTGGTATTTGTACGCTGACCGCGGACAGGTAACTGCCGACGGTGCCGCAAGCCACGATAACTGTTGATATCCATCAGGCGTTTAATATTCTGGTCGACCTCGCGACGCAAGTCCCCTTCAATCTTATAATCGAGAATTTTGTCTCGGAGTTGACCGACTTCGTTTTCGGCGAGGTTGTCAACTTTCTTTCCTGGGTCAATGTCAAGGTCGTTGACGATTTGGGATGCCGTGTAACGACCGATACCGTAAATTGCTGTCAGTGCGATATCCACTCGCTTATTTCGGGGTAAATCAACCCCCGCGATCCTTGCCATGATTTTCTCCTTTATTCGCGGACCGCTATTCGTTCTTCGCGGTTCGCGGTCTGCGGTTCGCGGCTTAGGCCACTGACGATTATCCCTGTCGTTGCTTGTGCTTCGGGTTTGAAGGACAAATGACGTGGATAACCCCTTTTCGCTTGATAATTTTACACTGGTTACACATCTTCTTAACAGAAGGTCGGACTTTCATAATTATCTCTTTCCCTTGAAAGGGCTTAACGTCGCCTGCCCCTAAGTTTTCGATCCTTTAAGAATCCTTCATAATGGCGGACGGTTAAGTAGGATTCAATTTGTGACATCGTATCCAAGACAACACCTACAACAATTAAGATAGAAGCACCTTCAACCATGTTGCCGACACCGAGTCGGCTGGTAATAATAATCGGAATCACTGCGATAGCGGCGAGAAAAACAGCACCTGGCAGCGTGATTCTCGTGAGTGTCGTGTTGATGTAATCTGCGGTCTGTTTTCCAGCACGGATACCTGGGATAAACCCGCCATATTTCTGTAAATCCTCTGCCATTTGAACAGGGTTAATTTGAACAGCCGTATAGAAATAGGTGAAACCGATAATCAACAACGCGTAAACGGTGAGGTACAACGGTGTCCCTGGATCAATGAGTGCTTTAGCAGATGTTACCCATGCCCAGTCGCGTGGCAGAAAGTCAAGAACAGTTGGCGGAAACTGAATTAAGGTGACAGCGAAGATAATCGGAATCATGCCTGCTGCGTTAACACGGAGTGGCAGATGTGTTGATTGTCCACCAATGACCCTACGTCCACGAATTTGTCTCCCATACTGAACCGGAATTCTCCGCACAGAAAGCGTAATGAATACCGTACCCATAACAGCTACAATAACGAGAGCCACTAAGAGTGCGAGTTGCAGAATTCCAAACTCTGGTCTTGTCACGAGATTGTTGAAAACGGTCGTAACACCCCCTGGTAACCCGGCGATAATTCCGACAGTAATAATCAACGAAATACCTTGCCCAATACCGCGTTCGGTAATTTGCTCACCGAGCCACATGACAAAAGAGGTCCCGGCTGTAAGTGTCAAAACAACCAGAAAATGCCACCAGAGGTTAGGGTCTCTGACGATCTCCCCCGTTTGACCCGTTATGTTTTCTGGGTTCCGCAGGACAATACTAATTGTTATGCCCTGAATAATACTCAGGATAACCGTTCCATATCGGGTGTATTGGGTAATCTTCTTTCTGCCATCGGGTTCCCTGGAAAGTTTTTCCAAGGAAGGCACGATAACAGCAAGAAGCTGCATAATGATCGAGGCACTAATATAGGGTTGTATGCCGAGTGCGAAGATAGTCATCTGACTAAACGCGCCCCCGGAAAACAGGTCGATGAACCCAATGACATTACCACCGCGCTCCATGAGTTGTTGGAAAAATGCTTCAAGTGCTTGGTCGTCAATCCCTGGAAGTGTAATGTGGGCACCAAGGCGATAAACAACCAAGAGTAACGCTGTAGAAATAATGCGCTTCCGCAATTCGGGAATTTTAAAAGCGTTTTGAAATGCCTTAATCACTTATTTTTCTTCCTCCTTACATGCAAACTGCTAAGCAGCGTCACTGGTGTTTGCATGCAGCCCGAGAACCTCGGCTGTACCGCCTTTGGATTCAATCTTTTCAATTGCGGCTTTTGAGAAGCGATGGGCTTGGACTTTCAACTGTTTTTCGAGTTCACCGTCGCCGAGTATTTTTATCAGCGCATTTTTCCGTTTAATGAGACCAGCTTCGCGAAGCGATTGTGGACTAACAACGGTATCATCCTCAAAAAGGTTGAGCGTTTGAACGTTAATAATATCATATTCAAATCGTTTATGTCCGGTCCGTCGAGGACCTCGCTTAGGGAGCCGTCGTACAAGCGGCATCTGTCCGCCTTCAAACCATGCTGGAATTGAACCGCCGGATCGGGACTTTTGCCCTTTGTGGCCGCGTCCGCAGGTACCCCCATGTCCCGAAGCGTTACCTCTACCCACCCGTTTTCTGGAGCGGGTAGCACCAGGAGCAGGCTTCAATTCGTTGAGTTTCATTAGGGTTTACTCCGTTCGTTATAGATAGCAATTCGTAATTGGCAATTAGCAAAAGGTAATTAGCAACCCCTTAACAATTAACCACCAATTAGCGTTTTTTGAGTAGTTCTTCGACCGACAGGTCCCGTAACCGCGCCACTTCATTAATATCCTTGAGTTGCTTCAACCCTAACATAGTGGCTTCAGCGATATTTTTCATATTCCGAGAAGAGAGGCATTTCGTCAGGGCATCTCGGACCCCTGCGTATTCTAAGATAGCACGCGTCGCGGGTCCCGCAATAATACCAGTTCCAGGACTCGCCGGTTTTAGCAAAACTTTGGCGGATTTGAATTCGCTGATAATCTCATGAGGGAGCGTTCCGTTGACAATCGGCACCCGAACCAGATTTTTTCGGGCATCCGCGAAACTTTTCCGAAGCGCGCCCGGTACTTCGCTCGCGCTGCCAAAGCCGATACCAACGATACCATCGCGATTACCCACAACCGTAAGGGAGTTGAAACTTGGCGTACGCCGCCCCTTACCAACCCGCATAACACGGTTGATCGCAATCATGTGTTCCTCGAATTCAAATTCATCGGGATTGATCTTCTCTTTGAGCAAAAAAAACTCCTATCCGATGTCGGTTCTGTTCACCGTAGGTGCAGAGATAAAACCTGCAGTCCGTGCGGTGTCAGAATCGGGGTTGCGGGGCAGTTAGAACTTCAGTCCCTCTTCCCTCGCGGCTTCCGCGAGAGCTCTTATGCGTCCGTGATAGAGATGCCCGCCCCGGTCAAAGATAGCGACCTCAATCTCCTGTTGCTTGGCTTTCTGCGCAATAAGCGCACCAACCCGCTGTGCTGCTTCAACATTACTGCCATTTGTGACGGTTTCCTTCAATTCAGGGGACAAAGTAGAGGCTTCAGCAAGCGTTACACCAAGCTCATCATCAATGAGTTGCGCATAGATATGTTTTAAGCTTCTGAAAACAGAGAGTCTCGGTCTATCGCCGGTACCGCTAATTTTTTGGCGGACCCGTTTCCGGCGCCGCAAATGGCTCATCCGTTTCTTTTTTATAAGTGTCAAGGGATCTCCTTATCACAATAGGCGCGCTCGTATTTCATAAGACTCTAAGATTCTGTCCTACAGCGCGCAAGGCTCAACAGTATTAAACAGCAGCCTTTCCTTCTTTATCTCGGACGCGCTCACCCTCATAACGGATACCTTTACAAGGCTTATAGGTATCAGGTTTCCTTATTTGACGGATCGAAGCTGCGACCTGACCAACGAGTTGTTTGTCAATACCCGTGACGACGATAGGTGTATGCGCTTGTCCATCAATATTCTCGGAGGGTTCAACACTTAACGTTATTCCGTCAGGTGGTGCGTAGGTAACAGCGTGCGAATAGCCAACGTCAAGAACTAAATTGTTCTCACGATTGACTTCAGCCCGGTACCCTGTTCCCACAACACGCAGCTTCTTCTCAAAACCCTCTGAAACACCGGTAACCATGTTAGCGATAAGACTTCGTGCCAGTCCATGTAAGGCTTTGTAGTGTTTAAGTTCACTTTTTCTTTGGACGGTCAGGACGTTTTCGTCAAGAGCCACATCAATTCCTTCAGGTAGTTGCCAATCGAGGCTGCCTTTAGGTCCCTCCACTTGGACGTTGTTTTCGTCCAAAGCGACCTGTACCTTCTCCGGCAATGGAATCGGTTTAAGTCCAATACGTGACATGCTATCTCTCCCAGTTCACTGAGACGATCAAAAATCTTACCAGACGTAGCAGAGGACTTCGCCTCCGATTTTTTCTCTTCGGCATTCAGGCGTGGTTTTTAGTCCACTGGATGTCGACAAAATAGCGACACCGAGCCCGCCGTAAACACGGGGTAGGCTGTCGGACTTCGCGTAAACGCGTCTGCCTGGTTTGCTGATCCGTCTGAGATTCGTGATGACCTTCTCTTTTCTCGTGCTTCCGTATTTCAAATAGATTCTTAAAATCCCCTGTTTTCCATCTTCAAGTAAGCGATAGTTCCGGATGAAACCTTCTTCTGATAAGATGCGTGCAATCTCAAGTTTAACTTTTGAAGAGGGGATTTCAACGCGTTCATGTCCTGCCATATTGGCATTGCGGATACGAGTCAACATATCTGCAATCGGATCGGTCATCGACATGAAAGATTCTCCTTATTTCATTCTTAGAATGGCTGTCAGCTGTCAGAGCGTTCCGCTGCGTTCTCAGTCGCCAGTAACCCAAATCAACGGTATGAATACTTTAGGGCATTCCCCGTGTGGCAGCAAAACGTTGTTATCCAGCATACGATCTGCTGACGGCTAACTCCTATTTTCTACCAACTCGCCTTTCGGACACCGGGAATTTTACCGGCGCGGGCGAAGAGGCGAAAACAGATACGACACAATTCAAATTTGCGAAGATACCCACGCGACCTGCCACAACTCTTACAGCGGCTGTATTGTCGGGTCCGGAACCGCGGGGTTCTTGCTTGCTTAGCAATCCATGATTTACTTGCCAACCTTGATGCTCCTTTACTGGTATCAGTTGTCAGTTCGGTTTGCTTCGCAAACCTTTCAGTTATCGGTTAAGCGTCCATGTTGTCTTAACTGGTAACCGAAAGGAGACGAAGTCTGCGAACCGAGGACTATTATCGGAATGGCATTCCCAACAATCTTAACAACTCGCGTCCTTCTTCGTCGGTTGGTGCAGTTGTAACAACAGTTATATTCATGCCGCGGATATCGTTAACCCGGTCATAATCAATCTCCGGGAAGATTAACTGTTCCGTGAGTCCAATGGAATAATTACCTCGCCCGTCAAAAGCGTCGGGAGATACACCGCGAAAGTCTCGAATTTGGGGGAGAACAACGTTCACAAGACGGTTGTAGAACTCATACATACGTTCGCGTCTCAGGGTAACTTTACACCCGATCGCCATGCCTTCTCTGACTTTAAAAGCAGAAACAGACTTTTTAGCGTGAGTGATAATAGCGCGTTGTCCTGCGATGAGTGACAATTCTTCGACTGCATCTTCTAATGCGTTCGGATTCTGAATCGCCTCACCGACCCCAATATTGAGTGTGATTTTGTCCAGTTTCGGAATCTGCATCACATTTTCGTAACTAAAATGCTTTAGCAATGCAGGCATGATTTCCGTTTGATAAAATTCTTTGAATGGGCTCATGAGCCTTGTATCCTATAGAAATTATATATTCCCTGCGAGACGCGCTCAAAGCGTGTCTTGTTCAGCGTGCGTGGAAAGTCTGTACCTTAGGCGTCAACCTTTTTGAGATTGGAAATATGAATAGTGCCTTCGCGTTCGACGATCCCACCTTGTCCCATCTGATTCGGTCGGAGGTGGCGCGTAACAATATGAATACCTTCAACGATTGCGCGTTGTTTCTGTGGAAACACCTCCAAAACGACCCCTTGTTTCCCGCGATCCTGCCCACTGAGAACTAAGACCGTATCATCTTTCTTGATATGCAGTTTTCGACGTGCCACAATTGTCCTCCTAAATAACCTCAGGCGCGAGCGAGACGATTCGGGTGAACGCCTTCTCTCTGAGCTCGCGCGCGACGGGTCCGAAGATACGCGTGCCGCGCGGTTGGTTCTGCGGGTCAATAAGCACCGCCGCATTCTGGTCGAATTTGATATAGGAACCATCTGCACGCCGATATTCCTTGGCAGTACGGACAACAACCGCGCGAACAACTTCGCCAGCCTTCACGGATGTATTAGGCACTGCCTCCTTGATGCTTGCAACAATCACATCACCCACGCGCGCATAACGACGACGAGTTCCACCTAACACACTAATGCACATTAATTTCCTCGCGCCAGTATTGTCGGCACAGGTTAATCGAGTATATGATTGAACCATCTTTGTATCCTCCTCCAGCGTTTCAAAAATGTGTGTTTCGGAAACGTCAGAGTCGGGATGAAACCCTTCCTTCTCAAGTACCACTCGTTGCTGGCGCGTCATCTGTTCCATGTACGCGGCAGAAACGACGGACATCTGTTATATCGGTACTTAATCGTCTGCGGGTTGCACCGAGCTCACTATCGTTTGGACCCGCCACCGTTTATGACGGCTCAGTGGACGGGTTTCGACAACCTGTACCACGTCACCGACATTACAACTATTCTGTTCATCGTGAGCCAGAATCTTCTTCGTTTTCCGGACGACCTTCTTGTAAAGGGGGTGTTGATATCGCCGCACAAGCGAGACTGAAACAGTTTTGTCCATACTGTTACTCGTAACAAGGCCTGTCCGAAATTTGCGATGTCTTCGCCTTTCCTCGTTCAACTTTATCCTCCAAACCTACCAAGACCTATTGGTGTTAATAGTTGTCGGTTGTCAGTTATTAGTTAAAAATCGTTTTTGTAACAACCTGCGCGGACTTGGAATACTCTAAGGCGTGGTAAATTGTTACATGAAACCACTTAACCGACAGCCGATGCCTGATAACCAATGACTCTCTATTGTGAACGTCCTTGCAGCACAGTTTTCACACGAGCGATATCCTTGCGAATCTTGCCGATACGTGTCGTGTCCTCTTGTTGTCCTAAGATACTTCGGAACCTCTGGTTAAATAAAGTCTCTTTTAGAGACTGCAATTCACCTTCCAATTCTTCAGTTGTCTTACCGCGTAGTTCATCCGCTTTCATTTTTCTGATTCTCCTTACGTGTTGTCAAAGTTACCGCGCCGTGCTCGCCAGGGGTATTTTCTCCAACCGGAATCGCAGACGAAATTACTCATTCCGTGCAACAAACTTAGTCTTGACTGGTAATTTGTGGGCGGCTCGTTCAAACGCCCCTTTTGCATCCTCAAGCGAAACGCCGCTTAATTCATAAAGGACTCTGCCGGGTTTAACGACAGCGACCCAAAATTCAGGGGGACCTTTTTTTCCACTCCCCATGCGCGTTTCAGCAGGCTTTTTACTAACCGGCTTATGCGGAAAAATTTTGATCCAAAGTTTACCACCACGGCGTACGTAGCGTGTAATCGCAATACGAGCAGACTCGATCTGGTTGCTTGTAATCCAGCCAGCTTCCATTGCTTGTAATCCGTATTCGCCGAAGTTAATTTTTGAACCTCGGACCGGTTTTCCACGGCGTTTTCCGCGATGCACATTTCGATGCATCACGCGTTTGGGCATTAACACCTCAAATGCCTCCTTAAAATGTGTCAGTAGCGTTATGAACGGCTTTGGGAATTGCCACGCCCCCGACGCTGTCGGCGTCGGCCCCTTCCTCTGCCTTGTTCTCCAGATTGTCCGGAACGTCTGTCCCCTTGGCGACGATCTGGACGCTGTGAACCTGTATCTTCACGACGGCCGGGTTGGCGGCGTGCAGAGGGATCGCCTTTTAATTTATCAGGGACACCAATAATTTCGCCCTTGAAAATCCACGTTTTGACGCCTATTTTACCGTATGTTGTATTCGCTTCGGTAAATCCGTAGTCAACATCAGCTCTAAGCGTATGAAGGGGTACCCGTCCCTCAAGACTGGACTCAGATCGGGCGATCTCCTTGCCATCAAGTCTACCACTCACCATAATTTTAACGCCCAATGCCCCAGCTTGAATTGAACTTGTGATATTCCGTCGCATCACCTGTTTAAAACTGGCGCGACGTTCGATTTGGGTCGCGACAGCTTCCGATACAAGTTGTGCATCCAATTCGGGAGTTTTAATCTCCGAGACATTAATCCGGACTGGACATCCAACGTGCTTTTCGAGTAATGCTTGTAATTTCTCAGCTTCTGCTCCACGGCGGCCGATGACAATTCCAGGGCGCGCCGTATGGATATTAATACTACAACGGTCTGCTACCCGTTCGACTTCAACGCGTGAAATCCCAGCGCGCGCAAGTTGCTCTTTGACGAACTCCTGAATCTGAAAATCTTCATGGAGCCACTTTGCGTAATCCCGTTCGCTGTACCATTTTGAATCCCACGTTTCAATGATTCCTAAGCGTAATCCACGCGGGTGAGTTTTCTGTCCCACACAAACCTCCTGTCGGATCTTTCCCATTCGCGACGTGGAGGCTGAGCTGTCTGGGGTGATGCTGTGTAAAGGTACACATCGTTACTCACCATTCTCAGTACTCTCCTCATCAACGACGACGGTGATATGGCTGCTGCGCTTTAGAATCCTATTCGCCATACCTCGCGCCCGGGGCCGAATCCACTTCCGCGTAATCCCCTCGTCAACCCGAATTTCCTTGATGTATAATTCCGCGATATCAACACTCGGGTCTTGATACTGCGCGTTGGCAGCTGCTGATTGAATCAACTTGTAAATTATCGGGGATGCGGCTTTATGTGTAAAGCGCAATTGACTTAATGCATCCTCAACATACTGATTACGGACGAGATCGGCTACTAAGCGTGCTTTCCGAGGTGCAACCGACGCGTTCCGAATCCTGGATCTGGCTTCCATCAGTGTCTCCTAATAAAAGCAATTTTCTAATTTCATCGCTTCCTCAACAGAACTTGCAACCCCATTTCTGAACGAAATAGGGATATGTGAACATCTGCTATCCACGATGAAGGCTATTATCAAACTATCTAACACCGCCACCTGAGTGAGACCGGAAGGTCCGTGTTGGCGAGAATTCACCGAGTTTATGTCCTACCATATTCTCTGTAATATACACTGGAAAAAATTTCTTCCCATTGTAAATCGCCAAGGTATGCCCTACCAACTCAGGGGTTACCATTGAGCGGCGAGACCATGTGCGAATGACCCGTTTGCTACCAGAACGCTCCATAGCGTTTATCTTCTTCACAAGTTTCGGGTCTATGTAAGGTCCCTTTTTGAGAGAACGCGCCATTGTGTTTCTCCTCTACCTTGTAGACACTATGCCCATCAGGCATGAAATCCCCAATGAAAACGACTATTTTCGTTTCCCGAAAATGTAGCGTCCTGATTTCTTCTTCGGGTTCCGCGTCTTATACCCCTTAGTGGGAAAACCCCACGGGGTGACCGGATGTCTACCACCCGAACTTTTTCCTTCACCACCACCATGCGGATGATCGATAGGGTTCATCGCTACGCCTCTAACTTTCGGACGTTTCCCAAGCCATCTCGAACGTCCAGCTTTGCCGATAACAATCTGGCTAACGTTCCCGACTTGCCCAAGCGTCGCCATAGCATTCACCGGAACGAGTCGAATTTCACCAGAAGGCAACTGAATACGTGCGTACTTTCCCTCCCTGTCAACCAAAGAGGCGGCAGCACCGGCACTTCGCACCAATTGCCCACCTTTACCGGGGCGCATCTCTATATTATGGATTGAAGAACCGAGCGGGATTCTTTCAAGCGGTAAGGCGTTTCCAACCCGAATTTCCGCATCCGCGCCTGAGGTGAGTATATCGCCGACCTGTATACCCACTGGCGCGAGAATATATCGTTTCTCTCCATCCCGATAATGGAGGAGGGCTATGTGTGCAGAGCGGTTCGGATCATATTCAATTGCGGCGACTTTGGCAGGTACACCAAACTTGTCGCGTTTGAAATCAATAACCCGATATCGGCGTTTGTGTCCGCCCCCGCGACGCCTCACCGTTAGGCGCCCGTTGGCGTTCCGCCCAGCCATCTTTTTACTGCCTTTGACGAGAGACTTCTCCGGTTTACTCCGGGTAAGCTCTTCAAAGGTATAACCGGTCATAAACCGGCGACTTGGGGTTACAGGTGTATATGTTTTAGGCACTGTGAGTTCCTTATCTGCTTATCCTATATAGACTCAAAAGCTTGGATCGTCGCGCCTTCTCTGAGGGTAATAATGGCTTTTTTCCAATGTGGTCTACGTCCACGCTGGTACCGCAACATTTTACCTTTCGGTTTACCACGAACGCGCATTGTGCGAACTTTGAGAATATCCCCATGAATATCAAACAATTCTTCTGCAGCTCGACGAATCTGAGGCTTCGTTGCGTTTCGATCCACAACGAAAACATACTTATTAGCGTCGCGAAGAATCGTGCTCTTCTCTGTAATCAGCGGTTGTAATATAACCTGATATACATCCTTCATCAGTCTTATCCTTCTGCCTCAGAACCGGTATTAACGAACTTGGATTCCAATTTTTCGACAGCATTCTCGGTGATTATCAATGTGTCATGCCACATAACTTGGTAAACATTGAGCGTATCCCATGTACAGACATTCACTTTAGGGATGTTCCGCACAGATAGATGGATATTCTGATTAGGTTCATCAAGTATGAGCAACACTTTGCCTTCGGCGTTCACAGATTTCAACATGCTAACCATGTCTTTAGTGCGTGGACGCTCAAGCGCGAAGTCTTCAACGAGGATACACTGCTGATTTTGGAACCTATCAGCGAGCGCGCTATGAAGTCCAAGCCGCCGGACGCGTTTGGGCGTATACTGCCGGTAGCTGCGAGGCTTCGGTCCAAACGCTACACCACCGTGGACTCGAATCGGGGATTTAGCATGCCCGACACGGGCTCTACCGGTTCCCTTTTGGCGATAGAGTTTTCTTCCACTCCCCCTCACGTCGCTCCGAGTCTTTGTTGATGCGCTGCCTTGCCGCTGATTAGCAAGATAGGCAACAACACACTGGTGAATGACTGGACCGTTCACCTCAGCATCGGTGAACACATCAGCCAATTCCTTTTCGCGAAGGACATCGCCGGAACTGTTGTGTACGTCTAAAGTTGACATCTTTGTGTGTTTGCTTCCTCTCGGCAACCGTTGAGCCGTCATTGCCGACTATGCATTGCGTGCTTTAGATGCCTTTTTAATTAGGAGAAGTCCGTTGGGTGGTCCCGGTACAGCTCCTTTTACAACCAATAGGTTGCGGTCGGCATCGGCTTGAATCACAGGTAGATTTTGGACAGTATGTCGTTTAGCACCATGACGTCCAGCCATGCGCTTCCCTTTAAAAACGCGAGAGGGTGTCGCACTTGCCCCGATAGAACCCGGTCGGCGAAGGTCTTGTTCACCCCCGTGGCTCTTCTTACCACCAGCGAATCCCCAGCGTTTAACCACACCTGTGAAACCACGTCCTTTTGAGGTGCCTGTTACGTCAACAAACTCACCAGCTGAAAAGAGGCTTGCATCAACGACATTCCCTACGGACACATCCTCAAGACTCTGAACCCGAAATTCACGAAGTACGAATGCTGGGTCTACGCCAGCTTTCGCGAAGTGTCCGCGCTTCGGACTATTCGTACGACTCTCTTTCTGTTCACCGAAACCTAACTGAACTGCCTGATAGCCGTCTTTTTCTTGCGTTTTCAGTTGGACAATCGGACAGGGACCCGCTTGAATAACGGTAACAGGTATCGCTTTGCCTGATTCCTCAAAGACTTGCGTCATGCCGACCTTGCGGCCTATAATTCCATTAATCATTTTTCTAAGAATCCACTACGTTTCACAAACCAGAATCAACGGTATGAAGCCCGTATGGGCTTCACCGGGGTATGAACCGGGGTTTGTGGTTAGGTCCAGCTTCCTCTGGATGCTGATAGATAGCAGATTAAGAATCATACATATCCTCAGTCGCGTCAGAATTCGACGCACACCACCGCGCAACGTAGTGGAGCGGTGACCAGAGCTAATAGTTAGAGAAGCGTAATTTTGACATCAACACCTGCAGGCAGGTCCAACCGCATTAAATCATCAACGGTTTTAGGGGTTGTTTCTGAGATATCCAAAAGCCGTTTATGAATCCGCATCTCAAACTGTTCGCGCGATTTCTTATCTTTAAAAGTCGAACGCTGAACGGTATAGAGATGCTTTTTCGTCGGCAATGGAATTGGACCAGAAACAGCTGCGCCCGTCCGTTTTGCAGTATCTGCTATTTGCTTTGACCACAGATCCAACAACCGATAGTCAAATGCCCTGAGCCGGATCCGAATCTTTTGATTGTCCATCTTTCCGTATCGCCTTCATCAAACAGGGAACGCTTTTTGTAGGAACGAAACCCTCTGTTGATGCCTTAAAAGGGCGGAACTGGTTGTTCCGCCTGCTCTATTACTCAAGAATTCTGGAGACAACACCGGCACCGATAGTCTGTCCACCTTCTCGAATAGCGAATCGGAGTTGCTCCTCCATCGCGATAGGTTTAGACAGTTCAACGGTAATCTGGGCGTTGTCGCCGGGCATAATCATTTCAATGCCTTCAGGCAAGTTCATCTCTCCAGTCACGTCAGTTGTCCGGAAATAGAACTGCGGGCGGTATCCGCTAAAGAAGGGATTGTGGCGTCCACCTTCATCTTTTGTCAGAATGTAAGCTTCGGCTTCAAACTTGGTGTGTGGTTGAACAGTGCCTGGAATTGCCAAGACTTGCCCGCGCTCAACTTCATCGCGGTCAACACCCCGTATCAAGGCACCAATATTATCACCCGCACGTCCCTCGTCAAGGAGTTTACGGAACATTTCAACACCAGTGACAACGGTGGTTTGTGTTTCGCGGAGCCCCACGATTTCAACGGAATCGCCTGTTTTAATGATACCACGCTCAACCCGTCCCGTAACGACCGTACCGCGTCCACTAATGGTAAAGATGTCCTCAATCGGCATCAAGAAGGTTTTTTCAGTGTCGCGGACAGGTTCTGGAATGTAGTCATCAACGGCTTCCATGAGTTCCAAGATGGATGCACATGCTTCGCTATTCGGATCGCCGCCACCGTCCATTTCTTCATAGGCTTGAAGGGCAGATCCGATAACGACCGGAATATCATCACCGGGGAATTCATAGTCGCTTAGCAATTCACGGACTTCGAGTTCAACGAGTTCGAGAAGCTCTTCGTCATCAACCATGTCTGCCTTGTTAAGGTAGACAACGAGGGACGGCACGTTCACCTGTCGAGCGAGTAGGACGTGCTCACGGGTTTGCGGCATAGGACCATCAGCAGCAGACACAACGAGAATAGCCCCGTCCATCTGTGCTGCGCCTGTAATCATGTTCTTGATATAGTCGGCGTGTCCTGGGCAATCAACGTGGGCATAATGCCGATTCTCAGTTTCATACTCCACGTGGGCTGTATTAATCGTAATACCACGCTCTTTTTCTTCCGGTGCCTTGTCGATCTCGTCATATTCCATGACGTAATCTTCGTTGGCAAGGTTCGAGAGCACCATAGTAATCGCCGCCGTAAGCGTTGTCTTACCGTGGTCAACGTGGCCAATTGTTCCAATATTGACGTGTGGCTTAGTCCTTTCAAACGTTTCCTTAGCCATTTTTGTCCGAGCTCCAATAAAATTGTGTTGTTTTGGGTATTGTAGACACCGTTTCAAGTACTGTCAATAGATACATACACTTTATATCTTAAAACCGCGTCCCCCATTTCTATAAGGTAGCCAAACGTCTTAGCGTATGGCAAACCGTTTCATTTACTCAAACACTGTGCCCGCTTATAGGAAGAGATAACACTCCTACAGTTCGGGCACATCCTAAATACTTAACGTTTCGCTGCTGAAATTAAGTCCTCCATTACACTGGTAGGGACTTCGTTATAATGAGAAAATTCCATAGAGTAGTTCGCTCTACCTTGGGTGAGCGACCTAAGGACCTTGACGTATCCAAACATCTCTGAGAGCGGCACATCAGAACGAATGACCTGAATACGAGATTTTCCTTGCACTTCCGTTTGACGTATTTGTGCGCGCCGGGAGTTTAGATCGCCTATCACCTTGCCGAGATACTCGTCAGGGACGATCACCTCAACATCCATAATAGGCTCAAGAAGTGTCGGTGTGGCCCGTTTCATTGCATCTTTGAATGCCATAGATCCGGCTATGGAGAAAGCCATTTCCGAGGAATCAACGGCGTGATGCGATCCATCAACGAGTTTCACCGATACATCCACCACCGGATAGCCCGCCAGAACACCTGTGTTCATGGCATTCTCAATTCCTTTTTGTACCGCTGGAATGTACTCTTGCGGAATAACGCCGCCCTTCGTGTCATCTATGAACTCAAAACCGGTGCCTTTTTCAAGAGGTTCTACTTCAATGACGACGTGCCCGAATTGCCCTCTACCCCCAGATTGGCGCACAAAACGTCCGACAGATCTCACCGAGTCAAGAATTGTTTCCCGATAGGCGACTTCTGGATTCCCGACATTCGCCGAGACATTAAATTCGCGTACAAGCCTATCAACGATGATTTCGAGGTGAAGTTCACCCATTCCAGAGAGCAAAGTCTGTCCTGTTTCCGGGTCTTGATGGACTTTAAAAGTTGGATCCTCTTCGGCAAGTTTCGAGAGCGCGAGGTTCAACTTATCAATATCAGATTGTGTGCGGGGTTCAACAGCAACAGCCATGACGGGAAGTGGGAATACCATCGTTTCCAAAGTAATATGCGCCTTCGGATCACAGAGCGTATCACCCGTTGAAAGGTCTTTTAATCCGATTGCTGCTGCGATGTCACCGGCATAAACGGCATCATGTTCCTCACGTTTGTTGGCATGCATCTGCATCAAACGTCCAATCCGCTCATGTTTACCAGTCTTACTGTTGTAAAGGGTATCACCTTTGTGGAGAACACCAGAATAGACACGGAGATAAGTGAGTTTACCGACGTGCGGATCTGTTGTAATTTTGAATACCAGCGCACAGAAAGGCGCGTTCTCATTGGCTTCTCGTACTTCTTCTTCCTCAGTCTTCGGATGAAAGCCCATTACAGGTGGCACATCCGTCGGTGCTGGCAGGTAAGAAACGATAGCGTCCAAGAGGGGTTGGACTCCCTTGTTCTTCAAAGCCGTTCCGCAAAGGATCGGGACAATTTTGCCCGTGACGACCCCATTACGGAGTCCTGCTTTAATTTCCTCTGGTGAGATCTCAGCACCATCCAAGTACTTAAGAAGGAGTTCTTCATCAGAATCAGCGATAGACTCCAACATCCGCTCGCGATATTCCAATGCCATCTCTTCCATCTCTTCGGGAATATCGGTTTCTTGGATGAGAGTGCCATCGCGTCCAGAGGCAGCAGACATGTTCCAGATCTGCCCTTTCATTGAGATGAGGTCAACGATACCCGTAAACTGTTCAGCCGAACCGATTGGTAGTTGCACAGGGATGGCGTTCGCACCGAGGCGTTCTTCCATCATTTCGACGGTACGAAAGAAATCCGCGCCCGTTCGATCCATTTTATTCACGAAAGCGATGCGCGGTATATCGTATTTATCAGCCTGTCGCCAGACGGTCTCAGATTGGGGTTCAACGCCACCAACCGCACAGAAAACGGCAACCGCGCCATCAAGGACGCGGAGAGAACGTTCAACTTCGACAGTGAAATCAATATGCCCCGGTGTATCAATAATATTAATATGGTGTTTTTTCCATTGGCAGGTTGTCGCGGCAGCAGTGATTGTAATACCGCGCTCCTGCTCTTGCACCATCCAATCCATAGTGGTGGTGCCATCGTCCACATCACCGATCCGATAAACTCTACCGGTATAATACAAAATTCGCTCGGTCACGGTAGTTTTACCGGCATCAATATGCGCCATGATACCAATATTTCGCATGTGGGGCAATTCTAAGCGATGGGAGGTATCCTGTTTTTTGTTCGCCACGGTTGCGTGACTCCTTTTGATTTTTTAGTAAGTTGCGGTCCTTAGGACCGCGCTTACGTTTTTACCATCGATAATGTGCAAAAGCCCGGTTTGCATCAGCCATCCGATGCTGATCCATTTTTCTACGGATTGCCCCGCCTTCGTTCCGCGAAGCCTCCATGATTTCGCCTGCGAGACGTTCAGCCATCCGTCTTTCACCGCGAGAACGCGCCGATTGGATAATCCAGCTGAAAGCCAGTCGTTGTTTCCGTTCCGCCTTTACATCAACCGGGACTTGGTATGTTTGGCTACCGACCCGTCTCGGTCGAATTTCTAACACAGGTTTGACGTTGTTAATCGCTTGCTTAAAAACCGTAAAACCGTCTTCATTTGTCCGCGATTCGATGATCTGAAAACTCTCGTATAAAATGGATTGCGCAGTGCTCTTCTTTCCATCGAGCATGAGACTATTAATAAACTTCGAGACCAATTTGCTATTGTAGGTTGCGTCAGGGTTAACGTCGCGCTTGGTAATGTTTCCACGTCTCGGCATCAGGTATTCCTCCGTTGTTTAACCCGGTTTGCGTGCGCCGTACTTTGAACGCCCTTGGCGGCGGTTGTCAACACCGGCGGTATCCAACTTGCCACGAACGATGTGATAGCGTACATTAGACAGGTCTTTAACGCGTCCACCGCGGACTAAAACAACTGAGTGTTCCTGCAGATTGTGGTCGATCCCCGGAATGTAACAGGTCGCTTCATAACCAGAAGTAAACCGTACACGAGCGACTTTACGCAAAGCCGAATTCGGTTTGTTGGGTGTTACGGTTTTGACCTGTAAACAGATACCGCGACGCTGAGGACACTGCTGTAGCACTGGCGACTTCGTTTTCTTCCGATACCGCTTACGCGGCTTTTTGATTAACTGATTAATTGTTGGCATTTTGCACCTCCGCCACGCCATATCTAAGGGCTTCTGAATTAAAAAAACCCCACGCGGGGCATCACAATTTCAGTAGAACACATTAACGTGGAATGTCAGACACGACGTTAGAATGTTTCCGATAATTGCCCCCGTTTCTATAAAAAGTAGTGAATTAGGGTTCCCAAGATAAATATTATACAATGTGAATAACGATTTGTCAAATTTTTTTCAAAAAAAGTGAAAAAATATAAGAAATTCTGCAAATTACTTCGTTTTTAGCAATTTTCCACGTAGAATAACGTTTTGAACGCTCAAATCTTCATCAACAATAATAACGTCCGCTGTCTTCCCAGTCTCGATTGCGCCGACCGACTGCGCGACCCCTAAATTCTGTGCGGGTGTCAATGTTGCCATCGTTAATGCTTCTTCGAGAGAATAACCCCAGTTAATAACATTGCGAACCCCATCCATAAGCGTAATCGTCGCACCCGCAAGCCGCTCCGTCGGTTTACCAACATCAAGCCACATAGCGTCGTTACGGACGTATTTCTCGGTGCTACCGGCTTCAAAGGCAGTATCCTTTTCAGAAATCATATCATCGCTGAGACGATACGCATCAATCTCAGGAATGTATGTTGCCGATGCCTGCCAGTCTTCAGAAGGCACACCCGCAAGCTCGGTGCAATCTGTAATTAACCCGACAGCGTGAATTCCTTTCTGCCGAATCAAATGGCTGCCCCAGAACGGATGGACATGGTGTTCGTCAACGATGAGTTCAGCATGAATATCTGGGTGAGAGAGGACTGCTTCAATTGCCCCGGGTGCCCGATGGTGCATACCACTCATGCCGTTATAGGTGTGTGTGGCGCGCGTCACACCAGCATCAATCGCCGCCATCGCCTGTTGGTATGTCGCATTTGTGTGCCCCATAGCGATGATGATGTCATTATAGGCATCTGACCCGTAGGCTGCGAGATGTTTGATAAATTGTAGATTTTCATCGTTTTCAGGTGCTATGGAGATGACTTTCAAGGTGCCATCAGAAGCTGCCCACATTGCGTGGAATTCTTCAAAGTTCGGTGGCGTAATGTATTTTGCGTTCTGCGCTCCATTTTTCGCGAGGCTTCCAAACTTTCCTTCAACGTACGAACCTAAGATCTGCGAACCGTCCACCACTGGCTCGTCAGCGACGTGCGCGATAGCCGTTAAGGCACCGTTAATCTGCGCCATACTCCCCGAAGATATACCTAACACCAACGAGGTAACACCATTACGGGCATGCGCACGGGCAATCGTGGCAACATCTTCGACCTCGCCAGTCATACTATCACAGCCACCGCCGCCGTGTACCAATCCGTCAATTAATCCGGGAATGACAAAACAACCAGAAGCATCAAGCGTCTCGCCTGTTGGCTGAAGCGCGTCCGTTGTTATGGTTGAAATTGTGTCACCTTGAATAACAATACTTCCCTGTCCGTAATGCGCTGGGGTATAAATGTCACCGTTTACAATCGTTAGTGTTTCCATTCGCACGTGTCCTTAGGCGAGGTTAGGAAACCTCGCCAGCGAGTCTGCTGCATTCCTATCCCTACTTTCGTTCTAAAAACAGAAAACTGTAAGGATAAGGATTTCGCTCATCGGGTCCGCCGTCAATGCGTTTCACTTCTTCCCACGCAGTGCTGTCAAACTCCGGGAAATAGACATCCCCTTCAAATGTGGCATGAATCTGTGTAAGATAGAGTCGATTGGCGTGCGGCAAAAAGGCTTCATAGATAGGTGCTCCGCCACAGATCATGAGTTCTTCCGCTTCTTTACAAAGTTCAAGAACGTCCCTTACTGAATGTGCGACGTTACAACCTTTAGGGGCTTTATAAGTCGTGTTCCGCGTGAGGATGATATTGTGCCGTTTGCCCAAAGGTCGTTTAAGGGTTTCAAAAGTTTTACGTCCCATAACAACCGGCTTTCCGACCGTCATGTCGCGAAAATGTCGTCGATCAACTGGCATTTGCCACGGAATATTGGGCCCATTGCCGATCAGTCGATTTTTGTCCATCGCTGCAATCATTGAAATTAACATTTAGGATTCCGTTTCCACTTCACGTTGTCCGGCTTCTATCCCACTGATAACGTGCTCAGCAAACAGGGTCACTGTCTCTTTCGACATACGAGGGATGAGTTTAATTTCCCGTTTGCGTTTCCATTCAATATCAAATTCTCTTATCTCCACGAGTTCATCCATTCCGATTAGTACAGTTTCCACATCGGTTTCAAGATGTTCGGCAAGCTCCTTGAGGTTTAAAGGTTCTTCAACCTGAAAGGCGAGTACTTCCACCCAGAGCCACATTCCAAGTCGACGCGCGAAGGTTGAGAGATTCTCATTTGTACCCGCGAGCCGGGTGATCGCCGCGAAGCAGTAAGCGGCGTGATGCGGATAGCTCATTATAATCTCTTCAAATTCCTCAAAGGCGAGTTGAATGAGCAGGGAGGCTTCCTCAGGCGGCGTTAATCCCTCAAGCTCCAGATGGTTCCCATTCTGTTCTGGACTGTCAATGTTAATTCGTGGTTCTTGCGCCATGGTCACCTCAAGTATTTCGTGGTGAAATCAATCGTCAGCAGCATTGGAAGAAACTCGGAAATATGCAATGAAGATCTCGGGTGTCGTCCCGACCCCTATGCACGTTATATTTTCATGAGGTTTTACATCTGCGATGAACAGGCGTTGGATCCAATTATCGGGGAGTCTCAGTCCTTTTTCTGATATCCCACCGCCTATATATCCCCTTTCTGCGTGCGCAAGATTGGACCACTTTGTAGGTTTGCCGGGGCTGTGCCAATACGCCGTAATTCTGTCACCAGATCGAAAAGTTTCTGCCCGTGTGAACCGCCTCGGTTTGTCTCCCAAATTGCGAAAATACTTATATGGTCGAGATGACATATAGACGCATCTAAACGGAACTATCTGGGGTGATTTTCTCCATTCCCCATCAATCCACTTCCACATGATATGCGTCTTAAAGGGCATCTCTGAAGTAGATTCCATCATCGGGTGGACTGCGATATGAAAGATTGCGAGTGCATCCAGTCTGCTCATTCCTTTGAGTTCAAGCAATTCATGGTTTTCTGCAATTGCGGAAGATGTCGACTCTTGCCACGCGCCGATCGGAATACGGAGTTCCTTCTTTTTGAGAATACGGTGTCCATTTTTCTCGGCTATATCCCCCATATCAATTTCCAATTCCAAGACGTTGTCCGTGAACTCAAAATTGGCAATTTCTGAATGCGCTGGCAGCACCCAATAAACTGTTATCATGTCCGCTAAACGCGAAATTGCATATTCGTTTTCGTTAGATTTCCCACAACTTGCGAGGAGCAGTGCAATGCCGATTATCAAAACTATCTGCCGTTTCATGTTCGCCTCCCAGTCAGTATCACATCCCACAACACGCTCTTACAGTGAAGTAGAAAAATACCATAGCACTTTCGAGCACAACGGGCAATGAATTGCCCTACTACGAACACACTTCTGTTAACGGATAGTTGTATAGGTAACCGTAAGTTTACTACAACATTCTTCTGCGTTGACTCGGACATTCTCACAGATTCTAAACAATCATTGGTGCGCGAATAGCATCATGGTGCTGATAATTTCCTAACTGAATGTGTTGCATCTTGAAGGCATCAATTGATGAGACTTTTGGGTCCAATACAAGCCGCGGAAGTGGATAAGGTTCTCGTTTCAATTGGGTCTTGACGGCTTCAAAGTGCTCATGGTAGATGTGTGCGTCCCCCAAGGTATGAACAAATTCGCCGGGCCTTAACCCAGTCACCTGTGCGACCATGTGCAGCAAGAGCGCATACGAGGCAATATTAAAGGGGACTCCGAGGAACATATCGCAGCTCCGCTGATACATCTGCAGGGATAACTTGCCATCCGCCACAAAGAATTGGAAAAACATGTGGCAGGGTTCCAACGCCATCTGATCTAATTCCCCAGGATTCCATGCTGTAACGACGTGTTTACGACTGTGTGGATTCGTTCGGAGTTGTTCAATGACGCTGGCTAATTGGTCGATTGCCCCATCTTCTGTTTGCCATTCTCGCCATTGAACCCCGTATATGCGTCCGAGGGAACCGTTGCGTCCCCAAGCCTCAGCATTGGCGTTCCAGACCTGAACACCGAGTTTCTGAAATTGATCGACATGCGAATACGCGCGTAGAAAACCTAAGAGTTCCGCTTTCACGGCACCGAACGCCAGTTTTTTCGTCGTTACGGCGGGAAATCCCTCTTCGAGATTGTATCGCATTTGCATGCCGAAGAGTGCTCGGGTTACGCCGTTTCTACCCGGTCGGTCAACACCGGTATCTAATATCTGCCGAAGCCCATTTATATACTGTTCCATATCTATTGACCTGTACTACCAAATCCTCCACGAGAGGGTGAGTGCATCTGTTCAACCTCGTTCCATTCCGCCGTCTCCACACGCACAAAAATCGCTTGTGCAATCCGACTGCCTCTTTCAACATTCACCACAGCATCCGTGAAATTGTAAATCTGAATTTGTAACTCATCTTCTTCACCACAATAATCGTTATCGACAATGCCTACACCTTGTGGGACCATTAAGCCGAATTTGCGGGGTGTGCTGCTTCGCGCGCAGACCATTAGCATATAACCTGGAGGTGTTTCAACAATAACATTCGCAGGGATGAGGACGATGGATTTTGGTGGCACTTCTGCTGATTCTCGGCAGATTAAATCGAATCCAACGGAACCTGCTGTCTCATATTTCGGCAACGGGAGGGTTTTGTCTATGCGTTTAATATTAATTTTCATCGACATTATGGTACCGCGACTCCTGCTACCTTGCATTCCACGCGATAAAGGGAGGTGCTCGCTGTGATGAAGAGGCTTGTCCAGTCGTCACCGCCCCAAGCCAAGTTCGCTGCGCGTTCAGGGACGAGGATGATTCCGAGATGCATTCCGTCTGGTGCGAAAACCCAAATCCCATTGGGACCGGTTAGGTAGACATTTCCGTGCGTATCGACCTTCATTCCGTCAGGTTTGCCGGTGTCCCCTTCTTCTTCACCGAAGACGCGACCGTTCGCAATTGTACCGTCGGGTTGCACATCAAACGCGCGGATATGCATGCGTTCGGTGTCGTTGATATAAAGGATAGATTCATCAGGTGAAAAACAGAGACCGTTGGGTCTGTCAAAGTCGTCAACGAGAAGCGTCAATGTGTCCCCGTTGGGTGATAGACGATAGACCCCTTGAAAATCGAGTTCTTTTTCCGACTCGACGCCGTACGATGCGCTCAACCCGTAAGGGGGATCCGTGAAATAGATGCTACCATCAGACTTCACGACGACATCATTAGGGCTATTCAACCGTTTCCCTTCATAATGAGAGGCGATTGTGATAACCTCTCCATCCGCTGTCGTCCGCGAGACCCTTCGGTTCGCGTGTTCACAAGCAATGAGATGTCCGCCTTTATCATAAGTCAAGCCGTTCGATTTTCCAGATGGGTCACGGAAAACAGTCATTCCCGAATCTGAGTCCCACCGGCGCATCTTATTTGCGGGAATATCGCTAAAAAGCAAAAACCGCTCTGTAACGTGCCAGAGAGGTCCTTCAGTGAATTGGCATCCCGTCGCCAGTTGTTCAATAACCGCCTCGGCACCAACCAACTCTAAAAGCCGTTCGTTGCGTACGTCAAGTGCCATATCTTTCCTTTTTTGGTATTCGGTAAAAAAACAGGACTTACGCAAAATTGAGCTGAGACACATATCTTGGGACAGCAAAGATGCTTATCCTTGGGATAGGGGCAGTTAAGAACTGCATCTATCAATCTTTTAGTGCGTAAGTCCTATGTAATTTCGCTTGACTTTTTCCTGACCGTATGGTATCCTAATAACATAGGGATATTTGAAGCCTTAAACGTGCCTGGGGCGACTCGAACGCCCGACCTTTAGCTCCGGAGGCTAACGCTCTATCCAACTGAGCTACAGGCACATAAGTTTAAAAGCGAGGCGGATTCCGTAAACGAAATCAATCCAACTCGCATACATCTTTAGAAGTATTTTAACAAATTCAGCAGCTTTTGTCAAGTTTTTTCGCGAAAAATCCAAGGAGGAAGATCAGGGTGCCACATAAATTTAAAAAACTCTCAGTCCTTGCTGTTCTGGTTGTCTTTCTGTTTAGCTTTGCGCCAGATATTGTAGAGAGCCGCCGCGGTGGGGGCCGGAGTTTCAGTCGCAGCCGGAGTTTCAGCCGCAGCACCAGTCGGCGGAGTTATACACCGAGCCGCTCCTCTACCAGATCTTACAGTCGGTCTTCTACAAGTAGAAGTTCCACAAGTCCACGCACCTCAACATCTCGTACAGCACGTAGTACAGGGAGCAGCTACAGCAGAAGTAGTACATCGAGAAGCACGAGCACACGTGCAAGTACCACAGCACGACAGCGGCAAACCGCTACCAACCGCGCTCGGGTTACACCGAGTAGCACGTCAAATCGAAGCACGACCGCGACACGGAGTGCAACACGCAGTCAACAACGGCAAGCGACAGCACAAAATCGGAAGCAGGTACGGCAACTGAAGGCGGAAAATCGGAGTTTGAAACGCCAAAACCGGGTCGCGAATCGTCAAACTGCCCGCGCCCGTCGGCAGCAGCGACAAGTTATCACTGTCAACAACTTTGGTGGCTACTATCCGATGATGGGATACTCAACGTACAGTCTTGCTGCATCTATGGCGTTTAACAATCTCTTATTCGGTATCTATTTCCACGACTATTACAATCACGCCATTCGCCATAGTTACCTTTGGCACTATCACCATCGAGATTACGACCGGTCACATTGGAGTGCCGAAAAACAGAGGGAATACGAATACTATCGGGATTACTACGAGAGTCAGGGCATTGAACCTAACGCAAATTATGTAGACCCTGGCACGAACGCCGACGAAAATTACACTGCGAGTTATGTAGAAGAAAACCCTGATAAATTTTACGGGGAAAACGCAGAAGTTTTCACTGTCGACGAACTTCCAGACGAGGAGGCACTCAAAGCAGAACTCCTCGCAGCTGCTGAAGACAGACCGACAGTCACTGCATCCGCTTCTACGACCCCCTCAACACGCGCACCGCCAGAAACGCGCACCGTTGTTATCGAAAAGCAAACTTCAGGCGCAACATGGTTCCTCCTTATCTTCGGAGGTATCATCGTTGTTGGCGTTATCATGTTGGTGATGTACAACAAAGGCTATTTTTAGGTGGTCGGATGGCACTATTTGGTAGAAAAGGCGGAAAATCACTGTTCGGCAAGCGGAGAGACGCTGACGCAAAAAAGCCGGAACGGCATGAACTCGTCGACATTCCGATTGATAGCATGATTGAACTCTCCGACATCATCACCTACGAGGAGACGGGAGATACTTCCCACGCCTTCAAACTTGTCACCCGAAAGAAGTATGAAGGCGAGGCACTTCGTCGTTATATGTATCATATCCGGGATTCTGAGGAAGAGGTTGTGGTCGGTGTTGACCACGTGGCAGGAACGAAGGAAGATTACGAGATTTCTCGGTGGATTGTCGATGGTGAATCTGAACTCGGCGATCCCTTGCCAGACGAGATGACCCTTTATTTTCCAGACCCGGATAACGAGCAAGCCGATATCGCTGTGGAATACAGTCGGCAGGACGTTGTACCGGCAACCCTCACGGTTACCGATGCTGAAGGGGAAGCGAAATTTGAGGTCGAACTCCACGAATACATCGCTGGTGAAGATGAATTCATGTCTATTGAACGCTGCGGAGACTGGCTAACCTTCTATGTCGGTACGATGATTAGTCGCGCGGATATAGAAATCTATCCGGCGTATGAACCAAAACCGTCCAATATTTGAAGCTGTGAACCAAGTTCATCAACAATGCATACCGCGCACTTACGAAACATACAAGTCTATCGTACTCCAAACGGTAAAGAACCTTTCAATGAGTGGTTGAAATCAATTCCGGATACAAAGACCAGAGCCCGAGTCAGAGCAGGACTGGAGCAACTCAGACTCGGAAATTTCGGGAATGTCAAAACGGTGGGTGAGGGGGTACTTGAACTGCGTTTCCACTTCGGGGTAGGTTACCGGATTTATTTTAGTGAAATTAGGAATACAATTATCCTTCTCCTTTGTGGTGGTGATAAATCATCACAAACGAGGGACATAGCACGAGCAAAAAGGTATTGGCTAAAATGCAAGGAGGAAAACTTATGAGAGAAATGAGAACCTGGCGAGAGTGTCTCATCGAAGACCTTGCCGACCGGGAGGAGGCAATTCACTACCTCCAAGCTATTCTTGATGACTATTACAGTTTCGGGCACACTGTTATAGTTCAGGAAGCACTCAAAACAATCGTAGAAGCACAAGGCGGGATATCCGAACTCACTCAACACACGGATATTTCGCCACAAACCTTAGCAGCCGCGCTATCCAATAAGGATACACCGCTGATTGACACGCTCGGAACTGTTCTGAAGGCACTTGGGTATCAACTTTCAATCCAACCTTTAGTAGACGAGAACGCAGATCTTGTCCTGACGACAGATAAACCTGACATGACGAATACAACAGTATCCGTGTGAGAAGAGCCAGCGGTCCCACAACAATTGGCAAGTCAGCGGTAACTGCTACCGCCGAAACTCAAATGCACTTTTGATGTGCTCAAGATTCAACAGTTCAGATTGATATGACAAGTGGATGCCAATCACATCAAAACGGCAAGGCGCATCCCAGAGGTTTTTTGCTTGTAGATATCCCAAGGCTATCTTGGAGATCTGTTTCTGTTTTTGTCTCGTTACAGCCTCCTGGGGTAACCCAAATTTAAGACTTCTCCGCGTTTTTACCTCCACAAAGACGATAAATTGTCTGTCTTTAACGATTAGATCGATTTCCCCGCGCCCTACCCGGTAGTTCTGTGCAAGGATTTTACACCCCCGTGCCTTGAAGTGCGCGACTGCCAATGCTTCTCCAATCTTTGCGACATTTAAACGTGATTGGTCCATGTAGGCTCTCCGTTAGTTATGCCCGGTGGGGTTGGGCAACCGCACCTACCGGGGTTTAGGTGAACGGTGCAGTTAATGTGATATAAACTTTTAGAAATGGTATTAGAAAGGTAGTTCGATTCGATCATCGGGTAGGAGTTTAAAGGTGTGTCTATGAACGTCGGACGCACCAAACGCTGCAATTGCTTGTCGGTGTTGTGAGGTCGGGTATCCTTTGTGTTTGAGGAACCCGTAGTTTGGGTAGGTGCGATCCAACTCAATCATGCGTTTATCGCGCGTGGTTTTGGCAATAATGGAGGCTGCGGCGATAGAATCACTTCGGCTATCACCCTTTGGAATCGCTTCACCGGGAATATCTATTTGCGGGAGATATAAACCGTCAACGAGCAGATAATCGGGCTGCAGTGTGAGATTTTCAACGGCTTCCTTCATCGCCAGTAGGGTGGCATTCAGGATATTTAGACGGTCAATCCCCTGATTATCTATAGCACCAACCCCAATTGCTACAGCGACACGATGGATTTCGTCACAGAGTCGATCCCGTTGCTTTGGAGACAACTGTTTTGAATCATTGAGACCGTCAAGGGAGCAAGCAGTCGGTAGGATAACAGCAGCGGCAACGACGGGACCTGCCAACGCCCCTCGGCCCGCCTCGTCAACGCCCGCGATCTGTTTATACCCGCTTTGCTGACAAGCGAGTTCAAAAACATTCATTTTTATCAGGCTACTGTCTGCGTTCTTTGACGCGCGCCGCTCTACCGGTACGATCGCGCAAGTAATATAATTTCGCGCGGCGGACGGCTCCGTATCGAACGACCTGAATACTCTCAATATTCGGTGAATGGAGCGGGAACGTCCTTTCACTTCCGGCACCGAAAGCGACACGTCGGACTGTAAACGTTGCGCGTAATCCACCGTGTGCCCGACGGATAACAGTTCCTTCGTACGTCTGAATACGTTCTTTCTGTCCCTCGCGGATACGGGTGTTTACCTTGACAACATCCCCAGGACCAAACTCAGGAATATCACTTTTCACATATTGGCTTTCAACAGATTCAATTAAGTTCATTGTATTATTCCTCCTTGTATAATATAGATCTCACCACATCCATTGGTTGGCAAATGACCTTCTAAAAAATTAGGCGATTACTGCTTCGATTCAATCCACCAACCCAGCAGTTTTGAGAATAGCGATGTCTTCCTCATTCAACTCGAATTTCTGGAGCAGATCTGGACGGTGCTTTGCAGTGCGTTTGAGTGCCTCCGCGTACCGCCATTTTTCAATATCTTTATGATCTCCACTCAAGAGAACCTCAGGAACATTCATGCCAGCGAACGCTGCAGGTCGTGTATAGTGCGGGTGGTCCAACAAATCATGGCTGAACGAATCAACGTGGGCGGATTCGTAATCACCAAGCGCGCCGGGCAGGACACGACCAATAGCATCAATCAAAACGAGCGCAGCAATTTCCCCGCCACTAAGAACATAGTCCCCGATAGAAAGCTCAGTTGTAACCAGCCGATGTCGCACTCGCTCATCTACGCCTTTGTACCGTCCGCACAAGAGAATAAGGTGCGATTCCAAAGAGAGCGATTCCGCAAGTGCCTGCGTCAACGGTACACCTTGTGGTGTCAGATATACAACGTGCGCCGTTTTCTGCGTGTTCAACGCCGTAATCGCAGCGAAGATAGGTTCCGGCTTAAGAATCATGCCCGCGCCCCCGCCATAAGGATAATCATCAACCGACTTGTGCTTGTCGGTCGCCCACTCGCGAAGATTATGGAGGTTGACGGTGAGTTTATCGGCGTCCTGAACGCGTCTGAGGATACCCGTTTTTAACGCTGGCGCGAGTATCTCTGGAAACAAGGCGAGAACATCAATCTTCATTTTTGATATAGGCTTGCAAGCGACACCCTACATTCTTTGCTGATGCGTCTACCGCGCGTCGTAAACGAAATTCCTATTGCTCCTCTAATCTTGGGTGTTCAATCAACTCAAGAATAACCTTCTTATTCGCTTGCAATCCTGCCGTATAGAGAACACTTCTTATCGCTTTAAGGGTACGTCCATATCTACCAATGATCTTCCCTAAATCTTCTTCCATGACAGTCAACTCTACAATAACCACCGTTTCGCCAATTACTTCCTGGACGACCACCTGATCGGGGTAATCGACGAGAGATTTTACGATGTATTCAATCAAATCTTTGAACATAGTTCACTTTCGCATTTCAGTAGATGTGTCTGTTGCCTGTCTCTTCGGAATCTTTTGAAAGAGACGTTACGCTTCTTCGTCGGATTCAGGTGTCGCCTCATCGGGTGCTGCTTCAGTGAGCAGGCTGCCGGTTTCAGCGTCAGTAGGTTGTGCGTCAGCTGCTTCAGCTTCAGCGGATTGTTCGTCTTCCGTCTCAGGAACCGCTGCGTCGCCAGCAGCCTCTGGCATCGGGCGCCCTAATTTTTCGTATTCAAATTTCATCAAAATCCCACGTTTAGAAAGCAAACGTTTCGCCGTGTCAGTCGGTTGTGCGCCACGCCTTAACCATTTCAAAGCCTTCTCTTCATCGATGAAAACATCTGCCGGATCCGTTAACGGATTGTAATAGCCAAGGCGTTCTAAAAACGCGCCATCCCTTTGTGCCCGCGCATCAGCTGCGACGAGTCGATAAAAAGGACGTTTCTTTCTACCGTGTCGTTGTAATCTAATTCTAACTGCCAAAAAAATACCTCCTGGTGGCATTCACGCCGTGTTTATAGAAAGGCAGAGATTTAAGTCGTACCCATTGTTATCTACGGCGTCTGCGTTTTCGGGGCTTTCTCGCTTTACGTTTCTGACCGGGAAGTGCTCCCATTTTCCGCCCCCTCTTTGCACCTAAACCGGCTCCCATTTGCGGCATTGCCATCGCCGCCTGCTGGTTCAGCATACGATTCATCATCTGTAACTGTGAAATCAGCATGTTCACCTGATTTACTGTTGTTCCACTCCCTTTGGAAATGCGAAGTTTCCGACTTCTGTCCAACAACCGCGGATTCCTCCGTTCCTCACCCGTCATCGATTGAATAATCGCTTTCGCTGTCTGTAGATGGCTCTCATCGGGTGTGAGATTCTTAACCGGCAACTGATTTTTAAAGGGCATGAGATCCATGAGTTGATCCAAGGGTCCCATATTTTTCAGCTGCTCAAGTTGCGTCAGAAAATCGGTAAAGTCTAACCCTTTGTTGGCTGTGAGTTTACGCTCGAGTTCTTTTGCTTGATCTTCACTGAAGACTTCCTCGGCTTTCTCAAGCAAAGTTTGAAAATCGCCTTGCCCCAAGATGCGTGAAGCCATCCGTTCCGGGTGGAATTCTTCTAATGCGGCTGCCTCAATTTTTTCTCCGACCCCAATGAATTTGATCGGTTTGTGTGTAATATGACGAATTGAGAGGGCAGCACCCCCACGGGCATCACCATCCATTTTCGTGAGGATCACGCCATCAATGTCCAAATCGTTGTTGAAGTTTTCGGCAACATTTACAGCATCTTGCCCTGTCATCGCATCAACGATAAGTAGCACTTCAGAAGGGTTCACACGTTCCTTAATCTGCCGAAGCTCACTCATTAACTCATCATTAACGTGTAAACGTCCAGCAGTATCAATAATAACGCAGTTGTGTCCGTGTGCCAAAGCCTCCTTGACCGAAGCTTCGGCGATCTCAACCGGTGAGGGCTCCGTCCCCATCGAAAACACGGGGGTTTCCGTCTGTTCACCGAGGATTTGCAGCTGCTTAATAGCAGCAGGACGATACACATCCGCAGCAACGAGCAGGGGTTTCCGTCCATCTCTGCGAAACCTGAGTGCTAATTTCGCCGCTACCGTTGTTTTACCGGCACCTTGTAACCCAACAAGCATCACGACTGTAGGACCACTCGGCGCAATGTTAATCTTTTCCGCTTTGCTGCCCATCAACTGGGTCAGTTCTTCGCCAATAATTCGGGCAATCTGAAGTTCAGGTGTAAGGCTACCGAGTACCTCTTGACCAAGTGTGCGCGCTTTAATCTGCTCTATAAATTCACGTGTGACTTTATAGTTAACATCTGCTTCCAAGAAGGCACGGCGCACCTCACGCAAGGTATCGGAGATATTGCTCTCTGTGAGCTTCCCTTGTCCTCTGATTTTTTTCAGGGTGCCTTGTAACCTATTTCCTAAACTCTCAAACATTGTCGATGCCTTTTTTTGAAGGAGTACCTGTGTTCAAGTATATAATTATTGGTCTGTTTTTTTACAATGACATCAAAGCGAGTTTATCCATTGCGCGTAACTCTTGACTTCAAAGTAGCGCACGAACTGCACTTCTTAAGTATACAATTATAGCAAATTTAACCCATGATGTCAAACTTTTTTTCATCTTGACAGAAATCGGTATGCATGATAAAAATATATTATGAAAATCACGACTATCACACAACACTACTGGAAACTTGTAATTTACAATCTGAATTTACAAGACGTACCCTGCAAGCCCCTTATCCCCTTTATTTCTATTTTAGCTGCATTGTATTGCGGATGCCAAGGTGAAACGTTTAATTTCGATGTGGGTAGCTCCAGTTCAGAAATCATAGAGAAATCTGGTGAGTTGACAGAAAACGAGATCTGGGATGGACGCATCTATATTACGGACACCGTTGTCGTTCCCGAAGGGGTCACACTGACTATCCGTGCTGGCACTATCGTCGGTTTCGAGCCTATAGATCCACCGACCCAACTTATCGTGTCCGGCGAACTCTATGCCGAGGGGTCACCAGAACGAATGGTCGTTTTTGGCTCCTTAGGAAAACAGCGAGAACCCCGAGAAGAGCCAAACGCAGCGGCAACCCCGTCTACTACAATGGGCATAGAAGAACAATTGCGAGGTGGAGGACTCGGGGGCAGAGAAAGTCAACAGCAAACTATTGCTGCCGATCCACCGAAAGCAGGCGATTGGGCAGGCATTCAGATTGCAGCTGAAAGTCCGAACAGCCGTCTAACATACTGTCGAATCCAACACGCAAGTGTAGGCATCACATGCCTAACAGATGCCGTGCAAATCGAGAGGTGCCTCATCAGTGAAAATAAAACAGGGGTACTCTCTGAAAACACTAGACCTACTATTACGGGCAACGAATTTAATAGAAACGGTATAGGGGCACAATTCCGAGGGAGCTCGTCACCAGATGT
Organism: Candidatus Poribacteria bacterium; assembly: GCA_028820845.1. NCBI lineage: Bacteria > Candidatus Poribacteria > Candidatus Poribacteria bacterium. The sequence goes on along the minus strand of JAPPII010000124.1, from coordinate 142,376 downwards.
AGAATACAACGAATTTACTGCCAACAATTACGGAATTACATGCGAAGACGACTCCCGACCCCGTATCCAATATAACATCCTTCGCGCGAATTACGAGAACGCTATCGTCTGTTATTCCACTGCCTCACCAGAGATAGTCTCCAATAATATCACGATGAATGTTGGTTGGGCAGTCTACGACGGTGGTAGACTCCGAGATAACTTTATTCAGGGGAATAAACAGGTCGGTCCTAACGTAACGGAACTCGGCATCGGAACACAAGGCGAGCAATTTTACGGCGTAGACGAGACATTTGATCCGAGGAACTCACCGGTAACAGAAGCCGGTGTGCCACGAGAAAATTTTTAGTAGGAAATTAACATAATGACTCGGTTCAAAGCCTACCTGGAACTCATTCGCTATCCGCTTTTTGCGATTCCGATTGTCGCCACACTTCCGGGGGCACTCATTGCGAGTGAAGGACACTGGACATGGCGTGTCCCTGTAGTCCTTTTGATTGCGCTCTGCGGCTACTTCGCCGGAATGATAAAGAACGACTACTTTCACCATGAAACCGACAAGCAGACAAATCCAGAGCGTCCGTTACCATCGCAACGTCTCACCCCCCAACAGGCGATTGTACCGGCGAGTGTTATCTACGGGCTATGCGTCATTGGCGGTTTCTATCTGAATATCAAAGCCGGTTTGTTGGTAATGGGGTTGGTCGCAATTTCACATCTCTATAACGCCATTTTCAAAGCGAAAGGCATCTTAGGCAGTCTCACACTGCCTTTGGGTATCGGACTCCTGAGCGTTTTTGGTGCGTTAGCGGTGAGTGGGACTGTGCCACGATTGGTGTGGTACGCCTTTGCTGCCACAACGCTTTACGACTTAGGCACCCATATCACGACGACCTTTAAAGACCTCTCACGTGACAAAGAACTTGGCATCCTAACAACACCGCTCCAGATTGGCATCCGCCCAGCCCTCCTGCTCTCAGCGATTGCAACGATTCTGGCGTTTACGATTGCTTTCTTGCCCTACTGGCTGGAACCCGATATTCAGAAGCCTTATATCGTTTGGGTAATATTAGGCATCATTGCTACAGTTGGCACCCGGATTTCACTTTACCTGCAACCGAATGAAAAAAACGGTTACTTTGCATTGAAGGGCTCGATGATAGGCTCAATTTTCTTTTTTCCGTGTCTCATCGGGGCGCAGGTCTCTATCGTTGTCTCTGCTGCTATCATTGTGCCGTTGTTGTTAGTGACACTATTTCTGCTAAAAACGACGCGCCAAGAGGTTTAAGGCGCGGTAACCGATGATTGCCCAACCGGCGATCGCAACGAGGTTGACTATCAAAATATGAAAAATATTGTTTTACTGATTACCGATACCTTTCGGTACGACAATTTAGGCGAACGGGCAAAACGTCCGATTCGTACACCGATGCTCGACAAGTTCGAGGCGGAGCGCGCAACCGCTATCGATAAATTCTATATGAGCAGTTTCCCGACGGTGCCACACCGGACAGATATTATGACTGCAACAGTCGGGTGGCCCCACTATCCGTGGCAGCCAATTGATCTGAGCGGACGGAGCATCATCGCGCAACTCCTGAGCGAGCAAGGGTACGCCACGCAGCTGATATGTGACACCCCGCACTTGTTCAACGTCCGGTTCCAACACTGTTTCCATGCTGCTTTCCAGCATCGCGGGCAAGAAGGAGACAAACCGCTCCTTCACCTCAACGACGAAATAAGAATCGTTATGCCGAATGAGAAGACGCGACCGCACCCCTCATATCGCGGGCATACCTTGCCGAACACGCACCGCTGGACGAACCGCTATTATCAATACGAATCAGAGACGTTCTCTGGCAGGACCTCCGAAACGACGATTCGGTGGTTGGAGGAGAATCACCGTTCGGGTCCTTTCTTCCTTTGGGTAGATTTCTTCGATCCACACGAACCGTGGGATCCACCGGAATATCTTGTTAAACGCTACGATCCGGACTATACGGGCCCGCCGATGCTACACCCGAACTACGGTCTATCCTCTCTCTTTACGGATGCCGAGCTCCACAACCTCTGGGCACACTACGCCGGTGAGGCGGAACTCATTGACAGGCATATCGGACGGGTTCTGCAGAAGGTGGAAGATTTGGAGTTGTGGGACGATACCCTCGTTGTTGTACTATCCGATCACGGGATGTCCATAGGTGAACATAGTCGGACAGGCAAATCTAACATCGATCCACAAGATTCACGCTACTGGCCGACGTATCCAGAGATTAACCACGAAGTGTTCCTGATTGCTGGTGGAGATGTACCGTCCGGGCAACGCCTTGATCTCATCGCGCAACCGATGGATATTATGCCGACGCTCTGTGAATTGGCGGGTGTGAGTTTGGATCCACCGAAACCGTTTGAAGGACGCTCCTTCGCGGACGCGCTCCTTAAAGGCGGCAGACAGCATCGGGACTATGCGGTAACGGGGTGTCATATCGCTGCCCGGGACGAGAGTGTGCCACGTCAAGCAACGACACCGTTCCTCGTTACGGAACGCTGGGGATATGCCCCTGTCGGTGAATACGGCAGACCGGAACTCTTTGACTTACCGGCTGATCCGTTAGCGGAGAACAACATCGCTGCGGATAATATGGAAATTGTCAAGGAGCTTCATGACATGTTTATGTCACACCTTACGGAGCATAACGCTCCTGAGAAGTTCCTTGATCTCTGGAAAGAAGAGCCTTCCGGGGATGGTCGGGGTAAATGGTCGATTGACTATCCTGATGAGTCAAAGGAATAGGAAATTCAAAGGTCGAAAATAAAAAAGAGGCTTTAGGGCATAGTACCCTAAGGTCTCTTTCTATGTACGAAAGCGGATTTGCAGGATAATACTATCGTGAACATGGCTTTAACTTAACGGTATGTTTTTCAGCAATTCGCGTTAAAAATGTTACACTGGTGTAACATTTTGTGTGTGGTGCGTAACTTGAGAGAACCCAGTCACCGTAAGGGTTTGTTGGTGTTTAATTTTCTGTTGTAAAAAAAATAATTTGGCGAAAAGTGTAACATTTTTGAGTTAGCGGTCAGCAGAGAAGTTACCAGTCGCCAGTGACCAGTAATCAGTAAAAGAGACGTTCTTGTAAGGATAATCTCTTAACTGAAAACTGGTCACTGATAATAGCAGTTCATAAGAAACTTGTGTAGTCCGCTGAAAATGTTTGTGTCGGTTTTTGCGCCAGCCTTTTGTTGTTTGATACAATATTAACCTCTTTGAAAAGTCTTATGATATATTATACTCTATTTGCTAACGGATGTCAAGTTAAAATGTCTTATAGATTAGGGATGTTTAGTTTTAAGAGTTAAGTTTTCCTATGTGAAGCATTCCCGTTTCCGGAAGCCCGAATTTATTCGGGATAGCACACTTTTCCCGAACAAGAATGTAATACAAGGAATGGATTTAGTCTATTCCCAGACTAAATCCGGGCTTCCGGACGTAAATTATTGGAAAACTGAATGACCCTGGGTTATAGATTCATAGATAGGCGTTGGTAATCAGTCGGAGAGTTTTGTGCGTATCACGTTAAAATTAGTTCCTTTGGGCATAATAAACAGACACTTCCCACCACTCCGCTGCTCCCACAATTCCCCGATTTCGCGCTTTTCTTTCGCATCGTCAGCACTCCAAAGATGCTCACCTTTAGACTCGACAACGAGATAACGTCCATCAATTAGTAGGCATACAAAATCAGGATAAAACTTATCTGTTGAAGTCTGCAGCCAGAAAGAAAACATCGGTTGGCGTTCAAGATTCCGCACCCAGAATTTAACTCCGGGCAAGGTGTCAATGAACTGCGCGCATCGAAATTCTTCACCATCCGACTTCAGATCACCAACATACTGATAGTAGTGTTTCTGGAATTGATAGGCACCCGTATAACGCTTATTATAAGGGTAACGGCGTGGGTCAAATGAAAAACAGTGGTCCGGCGAGACAACAACGGGTGTTTCGCATTCGGGTAAAAGAAGATTTTGATATGCCCCGCGGTGTGCGTTTTGACGGTGGCTATCAATTTTCGCTGCAGCGGCATCTTTGAGGGCATACTTGTTACGGATGAGAACCTCTATTGGAATATCACGTGCCTCAATAAGGTGCTCGACTAACCGCTGCAGAAAAGGAAGCGATTCGCTACGTAAGATGTCCCAATGTTTAATGCTCCTATCAAGCCAGTCAGCAAGTCGTTTCGCATCCCAACCCTTATCGGGTGCAAGTAGCGTCATCTGTTGATGGAGTGTTCCTAAGAATTCCGTCACGACTCGCCCTTCACGCGAAAGCCCGATTTCGCCACGTGCCCCGGTTTCAAACGTTGAAGGAAATTCTTCTTCAGAAAGTTCGGCACTACATTCGGATAATTGCCACGGAGTTTCTGAAAATCGGGATGCCTCAAAATCAAGATGCCTTTGCGTACCTTGGACCATCAACTTTGGCACGTTAAAAACCTCACCACACTGGGCAGGAGCAGGTTCGGTACTTGATGGAGTTTGATTTCCAAAAAGCGGTAGGTCCCGTTGATCCTCATCTGTAGGGCGGATGAGCGCAGCGGCATCCTGCTTCTCAAATCCATTCTGAATGAGCCCATCGGCTAACGCCGATGCAGTATCATGGAAATTCTGAGAGGCAACGAAAGCGTAAGCACTATTTAACGACTCCTGTTTCTTGCGCTTTGCTTTTGGGAGACGCATCACCCTACCCAATATTTGCTCAACCGCAGTAGAAGATCTCATCTCAGCGACAGAGCAGAGAACGTAAGCAAACGGACAGTCCCACCCTTCCCGCAACGCCTGCACGGTAATCACATAGCGAATTTGACATTCCGGATCGTTGAGGTCAACATTATCAAGCCCTCTATCCTCGCCTGTGGCACGTGCGATCTGGTCTTCAGGGGTGTTGTGTTCCTCAAGTAGGCACTGCTCAACAACTTCGACAGTCAGCGTTTCTTGATTTCTACGTCTTGGCTGCGCCTGAATGAGCATAATAGGACGGATGTATTCGCCTGTTTCTTGCTGCTCTTTCTTTCCCTCGATTTCAAGGGCATTGCGCTGTGCCATAGCAGAGGAAAGCAGGCGTTTCCAATCCGGTTCAACTTCCAATTGAATCGGCATTTTAATCATATCTTCGGCTTGGAGTTCAGCAGCGGAAACGGTATAGAGAACGTTGGAAGGATTATTGGTGGTATCTGGCGTAGCGGTGAATTCAATGATTGCGGATGGGTTGAAACGGGCAAGCGTTTCAAAAGAGAGCTCGGTTCGGGCATTATGCGCCTCATCAACGATAACAAGCGGACGCTTAACGCATAAAAGGTTTGCAAGCGAATAGACAGGTTTGCCGCTTTCGTCACGTTCAACCTCGGCGAGGATCTCCTCTGAGAGGTGTGTGAAATGTCCCATCAGCGCGCCTGAAGGTTCATAAACCTTGCGACCATCGGTATCTTCAACGCGGAACGCTTGCATCGTAGAAACGATAATTGTAGTTTTTGTGTTGAGAATATGCGGAGACAGATAGAGTGCCTCGTTAATGGTGAGAATTTCAACGTTGCGTCTTGCGGACTCAAGCGCGTCTCTATACGGATGCGATCGATTTTTAAGGGCGTTGAGCGTCTGATCGCGAATGGCATTTGAAGGGACAAGCCAGAGGACAATTGGACTCTCGGTTTTCAAAAGTTCAGATGCTGTGATACTCACAGCATGGCACGCCACAAAGGTTTTACCGCCCCCTGTAGGGAGTCTGAGGCAGACATAGGGCATACCGGGTAAGCCTTCAACGGAAGCGTACGGTCGTTGGGTTAAATCGTAGAATGCGGTGTTGGCGTTTTGTAGACGCAAACAATTTTGGTAGTATTCTGTTAATGTTTCGAGGGTGCGTTCTTGGTATTCTTTGAGGGGTAGGTGCATTTTTCTTTTTGGTGTTAGAGTATATTGGATTTATTCACAAACAGATGAACGATTCAGTAAGATTCCTAACCTCGCGGCAACTTCATCAAGTGTATACATTTTACCACCAGACCGGATATACTCCTCTTCATGTTTAAGTGATTCAATGAATTCTGGACGTAGTTCCAATCCTTCATCTGGATCGTAATCGTAATTCTCAAGAAACAGTTCCAATTCCAAGTAACAAACGAAAAATTCGTAGAATTCAGCACGCAGACGATCCGATACCTCAATACGGTTATCCGTTTCCATTAACTTAACAAGACGTTCCCGCGATACAAAAAGTCGCCAATTTGCAAGCGTATGAACGAACTCCCGGAATCCATCAGGAGACAAGGCAGCAACCTTTATCTGTGGTACAGGATCAGTATCTAAGGATAACCCCAGTCGCCGCGCTTCACGCCCCAAAGGTGAACTTTTCCGCTGTGCCTCAACCGCTTCGACTCGATGATGCAGGTGTGCAAATGCATCGTTCTGCCTTATAACTCTAAGTATAACTTCTTCGTACTCCTCCAAATCCAAGGCAAGCACGTAATAACCGTTGAAGAATTCACGGAACTCTTCTTCAAGCTCCTCGTGTGGACTATCCCCTGCCAGAAGCGCGATCAACTGTTCACGTGATCGGAATATCTCTACGTCGACAATAGGCAAAAGCCAGTCAAGCAACTGTTGAGAGGTCATATCTGTAATATTGGATGTCATTGCATTTTGCCTCTATTTAAACTTCAATGTTAATCCGCTTTCGGTAAATCACGACATTCTCTCAAATGAGAACTCTCCGCCATATTTAGCGTAAAGAAATTCCTCCGAAACTCATTGTTTTGATCAAAGAGATCAAAGCCACGATCAATTCGGATAATAGCGTGCTGCGTTTCCAAATATCTCGCGTGGAAAATGCCGTTGGTATCCTCCTTCACAGACAACTTTACCTGCCACCAAGAGGGGAACCGTTCCCTTAATTGCCCCATGAGCTCCCGATTAATTTTTCGATTCACATCATCAATATCATCATCTGGAATATGTTCATCTCTACAAGTAAATATTTCCACATTCCCCCCAATTCCCTGCTGAGATGCAAAAAAACCGTGTTCCTTCCAGAGAGACAGAATATAGGCAATACCCCTCCGGAAATTGCTTGTATTGTTTCCAGTCCCAATCTGTTTGTCATAAAACCGCAACCATTTGGTAAAACGGATTGAACGGATAACAATCTCATCGACTTCCGATCTGGGGAGCATATCTATTGGTCCGAATCCGTCGCAATACCGCTGCCGCTCTCTCTCAAAATCGCTATCTCGGTATTCAGATAAAGGAACAACGCCATGCCTATGTTCTGGGTCAAATCTTAGTTTTTCAAAGTTTTCGCTTCCTACAATCAAGCCATCGGTTCCGGTCTCTGTTTTTAGATCAGACGCTATCTCTAAAAGACTGTCCGATGATGTAGAATTTGGAGCAGCAGCGCACTCAACAATCCGCCTTTTCCTATTCTTCAGCAGCTCTTCGACTAAACTTTGTAACCGTTTCCGATACGCTATCGGGAGTGCTGGAGACTTAACCTGGTCCCGAAGAGCATTTTGCAGTCTTCTTCCGGAATCAACGGAATCAACAATCAGGAGTCCATTTTTTTGGATACCCTTTAACAAATCTTCCGTATGAATTGCATAAAGATCGTCGAAACAATCCGCCTCAAACGCAGAAGGGTCAAGCACTGCACTGACTAACACTTAGGCAACTCCCGTCTGTTATCAAAGTTCGCGAAGTCGCTCTGAGAAAAACCCGTTGGGCCAATCATCAATAAAATCCCCATCTTCATCAAGATGCAAACGTTCTGCCTTTGCCCCTTCAGGTCTACGACTGACATAGATAACCGAGACATCCTCTGGCTCAAGGAGCTTGTTACGGATCAAGCGTTGCAGACGTAAGATCAAATGCTCACTATGGGTCTCAACGATGAATTGGTTCGGGTGATCTTTTTTAATCGATGCAGCTAAGAGCTCCCCGAGATCCGCTTGCAATTTTGGATGTACGTGAACTTCGGGTTGTTCAATAGAAATAATCCATCCTTCTGAAACAAGACTTTGAACAATGAAAGGGAGGAGTTGGCTAATACCGAAACCGACATCTGGCAGTGCTACACTTACGCGGTCATTTCGACGTGTATCTATCAGTCTTACTTCAAAAAGATCACCTGAATTGCCCCCCACTGGTTTCACTTCTAACTCATAACCCATGTCAAGTCGTTTGAGCCATCCATTTGCTTCCTCAACCAATTCGGGTCGACGGAGAAGTAAATCTGGGAGCAGATCCCCCTGGTATCCGACATCCTGAGGAGTCGTACCTGTAAAGATATACCATCTCTCCGGTGGTATCCGAGAAGGTCCCATTGGGAAAAGATAATCCAAAGTTTGTTCCAATGCCCCACCTGCTGCTATTGCCAACCCAGCAACATCAAATACTGTATTATCAGATCTCCTATGTGATAAAGAGCGGGATACTGTTACGCGAGTATCCCCTAGAATTCGCGCTGGAAAGAAACCATACGCCCCTATAACTTGGTTCATTTTTTCCCGGCGCATCTTGGAAATGTAGGTTTTCAGATCAAAATCTGATGAGAAAAATTCAATGTAGTCATTTAAGAACTCTCGATCTTCTCGAAGCTTTTTACCACTTTCCTTATGCTCGTCTGTAGCATGTTGTATATCAGCCAATCTTTCCTTGAGCCTGCCATATATTTCTTCCCTATTGTCTTTGTCCCACTCAAACTCCGGTTTCCAGTACTCTGGTTCTGCTGTTAACCAAACGCACTTCATCGCGGTTAATTTTGAAGGTAGAGGACCAAGTGGATCACGGAAAAAGCGCATGCCCATTGAAAATTTTTCAGGACTTTCGATCATATTCAACGGCTGAAACTTAGCGATGCACTTAGCGGATTTCCCGTCGTAAATGCCGATTTGATCTAAGAGGACTTCTTCCTCAAGGGACGGTCTCCTGAAACGAAGTTCAATAGATATTGTGTTTCCTCCATATGATGATAGTAAAGATAAATCAGTTTCAAACATTGTACTTTCAACACGAATTGAGAGCGTCCGTTTCAGGTCGTGGTCAAATAGCATTTCCTGAAAACTGCCGAGATCAACAATCCCATTCTCATCTCGAGGAAGCAGCAAAGCCCCCGTCTCTCTGCTTTCCAGCGTTTGTTTGAGCAGATTGAGTGCCTGCAAGATCGTGCTCTTTCCAGCACTATTTTCACCGAAAATGAGTGTTATCGGGGCAAAGGGGATGCGCGCACGTTTCCCGAATGCTTTGAAATTTTCTAATTCTATTGCGTGAAGCATCAGAATTCTCCTAATCGGAAACCTTTGTGTAGATGCACAAACTAAAAGTTTATGCTACAAGGAAACTGCCGCCGTAATCGGAGGAACAGGTTATAGAATAGTATACGATGTCTAAATGAATTTGTCAAAAGGAGTTACATTTGGATACGTGACGGCACACGGAGTGTGCCTACTACTATAAGCCTCTACACAAGATTGTAAGGCATTTGGCGGAAGGTGATACCCAGCTGCTTCAAAGTGGCTTCGGTGAGTTGGGTTTTACCACAATGGATAATCTTACTGCCATCATGTCGCGGTAAGCGGTTTATGAGTTCCTCGGTAAGAACATCGTCGATGTTGAGCAGATAAACACCAACCCCGTCCGCACTGCCCAAAAAGGAGCGTTTGTATCTTTCAGTAGCATTACAAGTACCATACGAAGGTCTATCCCCTTCCACAAGGGACAACACAGTGTCTACTGCCATCGGGGTGCCTGTTTCCTTGAAAAAGAGTAGCTGTGCCATCTCACTAAAGGCAATTTCCTGTTGCTCCGAAAAGGTTTCGCCGACGTGGTAATAGGAAAAAGTTCCACCGGTGCCAAATACATGCTGGAGTTTGCCTTTTTGTTCATAGGTATAACCTTCACTGACGCGCTCAAGACGAACAGATGTAATTTTACGGGCTATCTTGGGTTCCACTTCAACCAAAATGAACTGTCGATTACCGCCATCCTCACGGTTTTGTTCCAGAACCGCATGAGCCGTTGTCCCACTGCCAGCGAAGGAGTCAAGGATAATGGCATCTTTACTGCGTAACAATTCCAGCAAAAACTTAATAAATTTTACCGGCTTGGGTTGGGGAAAAACACCCCCTTTACCAAATATATCACGAAGTTCACTTGTTCCTTCTTTATTGAACCCTACGATTTCTGGTGAGAGGAATACGTCTGGTGGTTGTCCTTCTTGTACCTCAGAGAGATAGCGTTTTGCCCGCGGTTCGTTCCCAGAAAAATCAATGCGACCTTCGCGTTCCATGCTACGTAGTGTATCTTGTGAATAGCGCGGATAACTTCCTGAAGGAGGTGACCATTCAACGCCATTTTCAAAAGTGAATGTGTACGGCTCGTAATAGTTTCGCGCACTGAGTGGGTCAAGTTTATACTTACCTTTACCATCATTGTCGTCATGAGGATATTTCGTTGATTTATCAGTAATGTAACGAATATACCGACTTTTGTCTTCACCAAACCAAGATTTCTCTTTGGCATAAACCAAGGTGTAGTCAGCATTGTGATTAAAATCTTTACTGGAGTTACGCACGGTGTGCATTGCTCTTCTTGTGAGAATTGCCAAAAAGTTATTTTCTCCGAAAATCTCATCCATTAGCATTCGTAAATGATGCACTTCATTATCATCAATTGAGATAAAGATCACACCGTCCTCTCGAAGGAGTTGATGAAGGAGGCAGAGGCGGGGGTACATCATACAGAGCCATTTATCATGTCGAGAGAGATCTTCAGAGAGTTTGCCAACAGTTTTTCCGAGCCATTTCCGGATGGTTGGGTTGTTGACATTATCGTTGTAAATCCAATTTTCGTTACCTGTATTATAAGGCGGGTCAATGTAAATGCATTTGACTTTACCAGCATAATAAGGTAGGAGTGCTTTGAGGGCGAGGAGGTTATCGCCTTCTATGAGGAGATTTCCTGTGCCGAGGGGTTCATTTTCCGTTCCAAAGGATCGGTCGCGGTCGTGTGTCAGGGTGTGTATTGGCACTTCGTCGTGGTGATTGATGACGGCTTCTTTTCCGATCCAGTTGAGTGTTGGCATATATGCGGTTTCCTGGTTATCTGTTAGGACGGACGCAGAGATTCGCTAAAACAGTTGAAGAGTTCGTCGCCTTCTTCAGGAGAAATATCCGCGGGTTCTTCGTTTCTTGAAAAAACAGATTCAAAATCTTCTTCCGCTAACAAATTGTCGATCGTTTGACAGATAGTCTTTTCAGTAAGTTTGTCAACGATCATCATGTCAGATGTCCAAAAGTACATCCCGGCAGCGCATTTACCCGTTTTTTTGTACTGCTTCATCAAAGCCTCTATGTTTTGAAGGGTAAAAAAGACTGCAGAGAAACTCTCTCCATTAGGAAAGGTAACGTAAACATCAACATTATCATTGTCTGGATTAAGCGGGACGATTCCATTATAAATCGTCAATTTATAGTTTTTGCGCTGAACAACTATATAAGGCTTGTCCATTACCAGAGATTCCTAAAATTTCAATTCGCTCCTGTGATGGGGCTGTCCTCAAAGTCGCAGAACAGACTTACAATTCACGCGGATTGAGAGGACAGCCAGACGCTTTAAGCAGCAGGCACCTCAAGCGCAGCATCCAGCTGATCCATAACTTTGTGGAACGCTTCAACGTAATAGGACATCAACTCGAAATCGTTGGGTGGATTAACATCGAAGATATAGCAGTGGGAGTCGATGAACGCAACGGCTCGGGGATAGTCCTCAGTCTTATATTCAACCGTCGAGTTATTGCACCGCCACGGACATCCTGTGCCGTAGCCGATTTGGTTCTGGAAAATCTCCTGAGATGGCACGGGAAGTCGTTGCCACTGTCCCGTTGGGACTCCCTCGGCGCGTAGTGCTGCTTGCACCTTCTCACGCATCGTGCGAGCGGAGATGTCCAATCCCAACGCTGTCGGATCAAAACCGATGACGTAGTTGTAATACACAGGCTCACACCCCTCTGGGGTAATAGGGGTTTCGATACCGTCAATTCCGCTTAGATGCATTGTGAGATACTCACAATTTTCGACGCGCAGCGCGTTATTGGCATCCAATCGTTTCAGTTGGCTACGGATGAATGCCTGGCTGAACATATCCCCACGATACATCCACCCAAGTCCGTAGGCATTGTATTCCTGCTCTTCCCTTTCCCTCCCCGGTACGACGATTTCTCCGAAATACTGTAACAACGCTGCACGTTCGTGAATTTGTCCATCATTCGTTGTAAACAGACCGCCTTGGCATCCGCTGCTCAACGTCTTTGAGGCTTGTGTGCTATAACCCGCGGCATCGCCAAACGCACCACACAGTTTGCCTTTATAGCGCGCACCATGCGCCTGTGCAACGTCTTCAATGACTTTCAGGTTGTGCTTTTTGGCAATCTCCAGAATCGGGTCCATATCCGCGGGCATACCGTGAATATGAACCGGCACAATCGCACGGGTTCTTTCGGTAATTTTCGCTTCAATCGCGTTGGGGTCAATACAATAGGTTATTGGGTCAATATCAACAAAGACGGGGATAGCATTGTGATGCAGGACGGCTGCCGCGGTTGCCCAGAAAGTGAAGGCGGGAATGATAACCTCGTCACCCGGCTCAATGCCGACACCTGCGACACAGAGATGTAACGCAGCCGTGCCGCTGTTGACGGGGATGCAATACTCGACCCCCATGTATTCCGCCCACTCTTTTGTGAGCCCTTCGGATTGAACGCGTTGCTGGTCGGTAATCTTTTCAGAGGCGATCACCTCGGCAATCGCGTCTTTGTCGGATTGGGTAACTTGTGGCCACGGTTGAATTAATCCATCGGGGACAGTTCTTTTGCCACCAGATATAGCGAGTTTTGCTGCCATGATTGACCCCCTTATAGAGGCTTATCTACGTTGTAGTGCTATAGATGCGCTATTGCCTTTGGGATCCGCTTTAAAACTTCGTCTTTACCCAACAAGACAACAATATCAAAGAGACTTGGTCCGAACGATGTTCCTGTTAGTGCGATTCGCAGTGCTTGCATCGCTGCGACGCGTTTGATGTCGTGCTCATCCGTGTATTTCCAAATCGCCGCTTCAACTGTTTCTATGTCAAAAGTAGACGTTTCTTCCAAAATTTGTGAGATACTGGTGAGTATCTGGCGCGTTTTCTCTTTCTTCTCGACGGAACCACCCCACCACTTCTTGACGGCTTTCGGGTCGTATTCAAATTCGTCATTAAAGAAATAACGGGTCTGTGGAAGGATGTCCTGTAGGGTTGTGAGGCGTTCACCCACCGCTTCCACAATACTTTCCAGCCAGCTGCGATCTTCTGTCGAATTGAGCAATCCGTCTTTCTGCCAAAACGGGATCACGGCGTCCGTCCGCGCTGCGACATCAAGTTGATTAATATAATGGGAATTGAGCCATTCCAGTTTCTTAATATCAAAGACACTGCCACTTTTTCCAATCCGCGCAAGGTCGAATTTCTCTATGAGTTCTTGAACCGAGAAAATCTCCTGTTTGTCGTCATAAGACCAACCGAGTCGGACGACGAAATTCAGCATCGCTTCAGGGAGGTACCCCTGTTCACGGTAACGGTTAACAGCCACCAGATCGCCGTGATGCCGTTTACTCATCTTCCTGCCACCACTATCCAACACGAGCGGAATATGTGCAAACTGGGGCACCTTTAAACCGAGTGCATTCGCAATCGCAATCTGCTTCGGGGTGTTGTTGAGATGCTCCGTCCCCCGAATGACATGGGTTATCCGCATCTCGGCATCGTCAATAATTGAGGTGAGATTGTAGTTCGGCATCCCGTTTGAACGGACAATCACCTCATCTTCTAAGGTAGCGGGATCGATATTCCGTGAACCGAGAACGATGTCGTCAACACGAATAGGTCTATCAGGCATCTTTATACGTACGGTCGGTTTCCTGCCTTCGGCGACAAAACGTTGGACGGCTTCCGATGTCAGATGTTGGCATCTGCCGTCGTAGGAACGCGCTTGCTTATCGGCACGCGCCTGTGTACGGATCGCCTCCAGTTCTTCAGGTGTGCAGTAACAATGGTATGCATTGCCGCTCTCAAGTAGACGTTGGACATAACCGTCATAGACACTTCTCCGCTCTGATTGGACATAGTGCTCGTCCCAACCGATACCCAACCACTTTAACGCCTCGTAAATCTCGTGCATAGATTCATCAGTGGAACGCGCTGCGTCTGTATCGTCAATACGGAGGATAAACGTGCCGTTGTGATGTTTAGCAAACAACCAATTGAATAGAGCCGTTCGTGCCCCGCCGATGTGTAAGTAGCCGGTGGGTGACGGCGCCATCCGAACCCGGATCTGATCATTTACAGCGGAAACCGTTGTCCCGCTTGGTGTGTCGTTCATTTCTGTCCCCTTTGAATTTTCGCCCAGCTATCCCTTAGCGGTACCGTGCGATTGAATACCAATTTCTCTGACGTTGTATCTGGATCCACGCAAAAATAACCCATTCGTAGAAACTGATACCGGCTTTCCGGTGACGCATCAACGAGACTCGGTTCAACTTTGCAGTTGTGCAAAACCTCCAAAGAATTCGGATTCAGGAATTGTATCCAGTCAGCATCTCCTGCTGCACTTTCGGGTTCACGCTCCGTAAAGAGTGAATCGTAGAGACGCACCTCCGCATCCACAGCATGTTCAGCAGAAACCCAATGCAATGTCCCTCGGACTCGGCGTCCATCCTCGGACCAGCCACCACGTGTTTCTGGATCATAAGTACAGTGAATTTCAACGATTTCACCCGTGTTTTCATCTTTGACGACCCGTTCACACTGGATATAATAAGCGTGTTTAAGCCGGACTTCCCGTCCCGGTGCTAACCTGAAGAATTTTCGAGGCGGATCCTCCATAAAATCTTCCCGTTCAATGTAAATCTCCCGTGAGAAGGGAATTTCCCGTGTCCCAGCACTCTCATCTTCGGGGTTATTCTCAGCGTCAAGCATTTCGACCTGCCCCTCTGGGTAGTTATCAATAATCACCTTAACCGGATTGAGAACAGCCATGACGCGTGGGGCGCGCTGATTCAGGTCGTTCCGAATGGAATACTCAAGCTGCGATATCTCAATGAGATTATCGGCTTTTGAAACACCGATGCGACTACAAAAATCTCGGATAGATTCAGGCGTATACCCACGACGGCGCATCCCAGAGAGTGTAGGCAATCTCGGATCGTCCCACCCACTGACGTGTTCCTCTTCAACGAGAACTCTGAGTTTCCGCTTGCCTAACACGGTATACGTCAGGTTTAGCCGTGCAAACTCAATCTGTCGAGGCTGATAAATCTCCAAGGATTCCAAAAACCAGTCGTAGAGCGGACGATGGTCCTCAAACTGGACGTCACACAACGAATGCGTTATACCTTCAATCGAATCAGACTGCCCATGCGTGAAATCGTAGGTCGGATAGATACACCACTTGTTACCACGTCGATGGTGATGCGCCCGAAGGATACGATACATCACAGGATCACGCATATTCAGGTTAGGACTCGTCATATCAATCTTTGCCCGAAGTGTGCAGAAACCATCAGGGAACTCTCCGTCCTGCATCTTACGGAACAAGTCTAAATTTTCCGCAACCGATCGGTTGCGGTAGGGACTATCTTTGCCGGGTTTGACTAAGGTACCACGATAGGCGCGCGTCTCGTCTGGTGTCAAATCGCAGACGTAAGCCTTTCCTTTTTCTATGAGTTTGACGGCATACTCATAGAGCGTTTCAAAATAGTCTGAAGCGTGATACTCTCGGTCTTTCCAATCAAATCCGAGCCAGTGTACATCCCGTTTAATCGCGTCTACGTATTCGCTCTCTTCAGTGATTGGATTGCTGTCATCAAACCGCAAATTGTAAAGTCCGTCGTAATCTTCGGCAATACCAAAACTGATACAGATAGCCTTGGCGTGTCCGATATGAAGGTAGCCGCTCGGTTCTGGCGGGAATCGGGTATGGACCCGACCGTCATATCTGTTTGTTTTGAGGTCCTTGTCAACCTCTTGACGAATAAAGTCGGACGGTCTGTTAGGGTCTTCTTTTAAATCCGCATCTGAATGTTTCATATCTCAATATGTCCTGTGTTGGGTGTATTACAGAGACCGCCGCTCCGATGAAGCGGTAGTCTATAGAGGGTGGAACATCTTTCTAAATAATTATACCCTCAAAATACGATAAAGTCAAGATTTTCAGTTCCCGTAGGAGGCAACTCTGATTCCCAACTCTTGCTGACCACTGACTGCTATAATCCTACAAATCCTTGAATCCTATAAATCCTGATTCAGACAATTTTCCGTCCTACCGACTGCTGATTGCCAACCACCAACTATCATTTAAAAAATTATGCAACCTTTTTGCCTTCTAATTGTATCTAATAGGCAGAAAGCATTTTCTTTTTCTGCCAAAGTTACGTTTTCCATATAGCCCAACAAAGGCGCGGTTTCTATCTGGAACTACCGAACACAAGAAAACATCTGGGGAACAATGTCGTAAAAACAGACCGCGATCGCGTAAAAAATAGGCAGATATGTCTGCTATTTAATGTTTCGCCGTCTGCAGCACCTATTGTGGCACTATTGTGAATATGGCACGATTTTTGCGTTAGAAAATAAAAAAGAACCTTATGATAAGGTTCCGAAAGAGGCACTGCCCACGTGATTACGAAATTAAAATTGCCTTGTTTTAAAAAAATGTAACCTTTCCGACGACTCTTCGTTTAAACGTTACGTTCGTTGGAATTTATATCTATTTTTAGATAATTTACCATTCTTTAGAAAGGGATAAAGCTATGAAATCCACTGATGCTCGTAAGAAAAATCATCTATCTTTATACGAAACGGCACTATGTCTGGCAATAGCAAAAGCACGCCAAGATGAATTACGCTGGGAACTTTTCATTGACAATTTATCCCAGATTTGTGATACATTCGCCTTACAGATTGCTGCCGAAGACCCTACCGTTTCTAAGCGTCAACAACGCTAAATTGAAGGTTACGAATTTTCTCAGACCGCCTCTTGGAGTTTTGGGTGACTCCTAAAGATCTTAACAAGTGAGCGGACCAATTTTTCGGGATCGTGACGGATAACGTTCATCTGAACACCACCGAGCCATGTCCCAAACTCAGTAACAACCATGTCCCGAATGAGGTCCGCTTCAATCACACTGATTCCTTCCTCTTCAAGACTCTCCTGCTCACGATTATAAGAAACCTGTACTTTTGAAGCGTCGGCGAGCTGTATCGTTTCCACGGATAACGACGAGATATCCTTCGCTAAGTTTAGGACCTCCATAAGATGTTGGGCATCTTCATAGAGCATCGAAAGCCCTTCCTCAGCAATCGATCGAATTCGCGTCAACTGCGACACCAATTCTTTGCGGACATACTCTTGCATGATCTCCGTTGGTGCTGGTTGATTGTTAACCACAACATAGTTTATCGGAATTTTTGCGTGGTCCCAAATAGCATTAACATGATCCGTAACGGCGTAGCCGTCGGTTTCGCCGGGCTGCGTCATGACGTTACAAACGTAGATTTTAATAGCGTCTGAGCGTTGAATCGTTTCAACGACTCCTTTAATAACCAGATTTGGCATAATGCTGGTGTAAAGGCTACCGGGCCCGATGAGAATCACGTCAGCGTTAATCAGTGCCTCTATAGCACCTTCATGCGCCTGACACTCATAGATTTCATCCGGGGCATGATGTATCTTTCCATTCTCGCGCGGTTCAAAAAAAACGCGTTTGATCGGTTCACGATTTTCTCTGATAGGTATCGTGGATTCACCACGGACAACCTCTCCATCCGCAAGTTCAGCGCACAAAACCGTATAATCCAATGTAACAGGGATAATCTGTCCACGAACGGCGAGGAGCCTTGATGCCGCTTGAATCGCCTTCGGAAAATTACCCTCAAATTTCTCTGTTAACGCCGTTAGCAAGAGATTTCCGACGGTATGTCCACCGAGTTCGCCATTGCTCGAAAAGCGATATTCAAAAAGTCCTGCGAGTTCATCGGCATCGGATAAGGTAAAGAGAAGCCTACGAATATCGCCCGGGGGTAGCATGTCAAACTCTTCAACGAGTCGCCCTGAGCTCCCACCATCATCAGAGACGGTAACGATTGCCGCTAAACTATCCAAATCAATAATACTATCTTTACCTTTCTCAAGATCGGCATAGTGTTTAATGCCACTCAGCAAGGCGGATAAACCGCTGCCCCCCCCGATGCAGGCAAGTTTCAAAGCCATAATTTCTCCAAAATTTTTAAACTATTAAACCCAACCATTTCTATAGACATATCACCCCGAATCAACGCTGAATGCGCGTGTGGCATTCAACGGGGGTGAAGAAACGTGCTGAAACAGGTTTTTCAAAAGCGTAGAATCCGTTAGTAGCAAGTTAGGTTAAATAACGCAGTTAAGACGAAATTTGTTTCATTAACACCTTCAGGGTTTCAAGCGTTTCGTCGCACAATTGCTCCGCCGCCGCTAAGGTCGGTGCCTCGCTGAAAACCCGAATCACAGGTTCTGTGCCAGACGGACGGATGTTCACCCACCGATCCTCCCAGACGCGTTTGACGCCATCTGTGAGATCAAGAAGCGGACTCTTTTTTGTAGAAACTTCCGCTTTATAAACCTTCACGGCGCGTTCGATGAGGCGTGCTGCGACTTCTTGTGACGGAATCTCCAATTTCTTTCGACACATTTGATATTGCGGCATGTTTTCGACGAGCTGCGTAACGGTGCCACCAGACTCGGCGAGGTATTGTGTGATTGCGGCAATAGAGGCGATACCGTCCGTTGTATAGTGAATATCAGGATAAATCACACCGCCGGTGCCTTCACCACCGATAGCTGCATTAACCTCGTGCATCTTCCCGACCACCCAACCCACGCCAACTTTTGTACGGTGAAGCCTGACACCGTGCTTTTCGGCAATATCGTCTAACATTCGACTCGTAGATACGGTAGCCACTACATCACTTTTGGTTTTACCGAGAATGAAATCGACGACAAAAGCAAGTGTCCACTCACCATTGAGTGGAATCCCCTTATCTGTAACAAGCACAAGCCGATCGGCATCGCCGTCATGCGCAAAGCCGATATCTGCTTTAGAAATACGGACTACTTCGCAGAGTTCATCCAACGCCTCAGGTGTAGGTTCAGCCGGACGACGAAAGTGCCCATCTGCAACACAATTAAGTTCAACAACCCGACAACCCAGTTTTCTTAATAAGGACGGACTGATGACGCTTCCGGCACCATTACCACAATCCAGTACGACCTTTAGACCGGCTTTCCGAATCGAATCTGGTGCGAGCCACTGAGCATGCAGAACCCGCTCCAGATGATACGCTATTGCCTCGCCATAAGTCTCAAGTGTTCCCTGTTCGTTCCAAGGGGCGAGTGCAAAATCCTCTGTTTCATAAATTCGCATCAATTCAGCCCGTTCCGCTTGTGTCAAGAGATTCCCTGATGCGGCGGCAAATTCAATTCCGTTCCAAGCGACCGGATTGTGGCTGGCTGTGACGGTAATACTCCCCTGCGCACGCAGCGCATTTGCGATTAAGAGTATCGTCGGTGTCGGACAGACACCGACATCTATGACGTGGCATCCGGTGGCAAAAAGTCCAGCAAGGACGGCATGTCGGACTGTTGGACTGGAGGTCCGAGAATCACGCCCAACAACCACTGTCCTACCACTCACAAAAGTTCCAAAAGCCATCGCGAAGCGCGTAATGACTCTGACATCAAGTGAAACACCTACCTCACCTCGGACACCTGAAACACTAATAATTGGTTTTTCTGCTATAGCCATGAAATCCTCTCGGCAGGAAACATATTACAAAACACGCTTATACGGACTGGATATTCGCCACGCCCCGAAAAAACAGCAAATACCTATTAGAAGTTGCCAGAAACCCACAACATACCAAGGCGTATACGGGACATGATACGACCCGACGGGTGTCAGTTTATAGATGAACGGGGATCTAAAAGGATCTATCTCAAAGATATAGCAGACAGCAATAAGCGGATTGATATGAAGCACGGGTGAAATCACAGGTTGAATATTGTTCACATAACGATCCAGCGGTGCTAATAAAAACACGCCACCTATTAACACACACCATAAAAGATAGGCACATTCCGTCCCAAAAAGCGCATCTCTGAAAACCCGTGCACCCCACATTCCAACTGCCCCTGCTGACAGACTATAAACCACCAATATTGTGAACATCTGTAACATCTTTACAAAAGGGGTATTTGTAAGAAAGAAAGCAATAGCAGTGGATAAAAATATCCAGCATAACAGAGACATCTGACTTATGAGCAGCATTCGTAATAACTGCCATATAGAAGAAATGGGACTGAGTCTGAGTAGCGATGCAGTAGAACTCATAGACGGCGATCCAAAATACCCTCCCAGAAAACGGCTGGCAGCAAGGTAAGGCGCAATCAAAAACACGACACATGCTTGTGCCATGAAGAAGCAATCCACTGGTAAAGCGAGTTTCGCCTGCACCAATAACCGATAGATTGCCCATAGCAAAAAACTTGCCGTCGCAATGCAAACTAAAAGCGGTTTTAGGAGGCGATTTCGATCTGATATAGCCATATCTATTAAATCAATTTTATTCCTTTTCAAGCTGACGGTGGAGCCGTAAAACTGCTTCAGCAATAGAAATCAGATTCGGATTAATAATTAATGCCTGCTTATACGCCTCGATCGCCTCTTCAAGCTTACCGAGCCTCACGTAAACGTGTCCCATTCCAGCGAACGCACCGAAGTGGTGCGGATTAAGGGTAATCGTTTGCTTGCAATCGCGGATCGCCTTGCTCCACTCTTCAAGCATGAAATAAGCGATTGCGCGTTGGTTATAGCCTTCAGCGAAACTCGGAGCCGCCTCAATTATTGTCGTGAAAAGCGCGACCGCCTGTTGATACGCTTCATTTTTCAGTAAATCTTTTCCATCAGCGAGCATCGCGTCAACAGAATCATCGCCGGAGTGTGACCAAATTTCCCAGAGCGCGTATTCAGCATTGTAGCGCGTACCGCGATCATCGTTTTTAAGTGCGTCTACCAAGGCGGGAATCACTTCGGACGTGCCGATTAACCGAAGGGCAAACCCAGCAGCACGTCCAAGCAACGGGTCATCGCTATGAAGATAGGTGGTCAGATCGGCTTCCGAGTAGGTATCCGTCAGAAGCTGTCTCAGTTTTTCATCGTCTCCGAAATTCTTGAACATTAGTTTCGCTAATTCGGAAGAGCCGTTTCTCCTATACATAACCAGACCTCGCTATTGCCGGATTTTAAGTTTATTATAACAGATTTCCGCTGGAATAACAATTCAAATCCCGAAGGAAAAGAAAACTTTTGCAATTTGAGTGAAGTGCTGCTACAATTTCCTTCACAGATAGGCAGGTTTTAAAGTACGACAACACTCACCATGGAGCAACACACAAGGCGTGAAAAGACGCAAAGTTCTCATCCTCTGTATCGACGCGGGCAGTCATGACTACCTCGCTGCAAGCGACATCCCGAATATGCGGAAATTGGCGGAAGCCGGTTTCTATGAACACGTCAACGCCGTTATCCCGTCCGTGACAAATGTCAACAATGTGAGTATTGCGACGGGAACATTCCCGGAAACGCACGGCATCACGACGAATTATCACGTGGATAGAACAACCGGCGTTGGGGAATTTATTGAGGATAACCGTTTCCTGCTCTCGCCAACACTTTTTGAGGTGGCAAAAGCCTCTAAATTCGCTGATAAAACCGCCTTGTTTGTGACAAAGAAGAAGCTGCTACGGATGTTAGAAGCCGGCACTGATATCGCAGTTGCCGCTGAAGACCCGCCCCCCGAATACATTCAAACCGCAGGACCTGTTGAGCCGATCTATTCGGTCGAAATTAACTGGTGGCTCCTTCGCGCCGTACGGGAGACCCTGCGTATACACGATCCAGAACTTCTTTACTGTTCAACGACAGACTGGGTTCAACACAAATACGCACCTGATGCGGACCTGTCTCAACAACATCTCACAGAATTAGACAGGATCATCGGTAATATTATTGATGACGAACCAGAACGCGAGATTTATATCACAGCGGATCACGGGATGTTAGAGAAAAACACTGCGCTTGATCCGGGACGTGTGCTGACAGAACACGGCATCCCAGCGAGTTCCATCCCGATTATTAAGGATCGCTACATCGCACACCACGGCAATTTGGGCGGTGCTGCTTATGTGTTTCTCAAAAACCGCGCTGACACCGACAAAGCAATTCAGACGTTTCTAAACACATCCGGTGTTGAAGAGGTTTATGAAGCGGAAGAGGCTGCAACCATATTCAAACTCCATCGTGAACGGATTGGGGACATCTTTGTGTTAGCCGACGAGACAACTGTCTTCGGTGAATTAGCAGCACCCGTAGAGCCGACTGCAGTGCGTTCACACGGTTCGCGCCACGAAAGTTATGTGCCGATTATTGGGTATAACAGTCCGTGGGCGGCAACAGACTTTAAATACAACCTTGATGTCGGAAGACTCTTTTTAGAGAGTCTGCACTAACGGAGATTCTGACGTGCCAATCAAACGTGTACCTATTATAGTCTTTTCGGTGCTGTTCAGTCTTTTGTTTCCCAACTTTGTCTACGCACAACAGAATCAACCTAAAGTTGTGTCCATACCCGATGCAAATTTGGCAGCGGCAGTGAAGGAAATCATTGGCGATTCCATTACGACACACACGCTGCTGGATCTTACAAGTCTTACGGCTTCAGAGCGCGGGATAGAAAATCTCACCGGTCTCGAACATGCAAGCAACCTCAGGAACCTGAACCTTCAGCGGAATGCAATATCAGATATTTCTCCCTTATCGGGGTTGACACAACTGACCGTGTTACTCCTTGGGTCGAGTGAAGGGTGATTTGGTGCGGACTTTGGTATTGGGACATCAGCGAGCGGGCATGTATCATAGCAAAAACCGGGCAGCGTATTGGGATGGCAGAAATGTACAAGGCGAAAAAGTGGCAAGTGGACTCTATTTTTTTACACTCTTAGCGGGCGATTTCACCGCAACGCGGAAGATGCTCATAAGGAAATAGTATCATTTGACATATTTCCCAAAAATGTGATATAATATTTTTAGCATACGTGAGTAACTTAGGTGAATAATAAAGGAAATAGGGCGTGAAGTCAGAAAGGGGAAAGGCAGTGAACGACAACCAACTGACGACAAAAGATATGTTTGAGATATTGCGATCTGATATTTCGGAAGTCAAAGCACAGATTTCAGAGGTCCGATCGGACATACACGCTTTAGACGATCGGCTTCGAAGAGTTGAAGAGACTGTCGCTGGGACAAAAGCTGTCGCTACGTATCAGAGACAGCTGGTCGACTGGCTATTCCGGATCGCCGCGGTGATAGGTGTCGGCGGGGCACTCAAGGCGTTCCTTTCCTAATCTAATACTGTTTCACGTTTAGGGTAGATATTAGCATTAATTTAGACATTTTTGCGTAGATCCTATGCAAATCAAACATCCAACCTATACCTGATACCCTATCTGTAGGTCAGCCATTCTAAAATCTATAGGACTTACGCAATGAATTGCGCCACTACAAACCGATACGCTTTTGAGGCACCCCTTATTTAAAAGAGGTCTGCGTTCGTAGTGAGGTGATTTATCACCTCTCTGCGTAAATCTTAATCTACTACAAAAGGAAAAAATGAAATATGTTAACAGAAAAAGAAAAATCTGAAGGTTGGATATCCCTTTTCGACGGCGAAACGCTCAACGGTTGGGGTGCCACTGGAAGTGCTGAAGGTTGGATAATTGATGACGGTAGTATTCTCTGCACCGTTCAAGGCGGAAAATATCTCTATACCGAACAACATTACGATAACTTCGTGTTGTCTCTTGAATACAAAACCGAGCCGAAAGTCAATAGCGGTATTTTCGTCCGATGGGCAGACCTTGAAGATGCCGTTCAGAGTGGACTTGAAATCCAAATTTTGGATACGCACGGTAAAGAACCTACCACTAACCACGATTGCGGGGCACTCTACGATGCCTTGGGACCGACTCGAAACACCTGTAAACCTGCGGGTGAGTGGAATGAGATGATCATCACGTGCGATGGAAGCATTATCGCTGTGACGCTCAATGGTGAAGAGATTGTTCGGGCGGATTTAGACGAATGGGATACACCCCACCAGAATCCCGACGGCAGCCGGAATAAGTTCGGTATTGCGCTCAAAGATTTCCCGCGAAGTGGACATATCGGTATTCAGGACCACGGTGGGAAGATCTGGTGTCGAAACATTAAAGTCAAACCGTTATAGAAAGTCCATAACTATTGCTTTATCCAGTTTCAAATTAAAGGTAAACCCAGTTCGTAGTAGGGCAATTCATTGCCCGTTTTTGACCCGCGAACGTGCGATAAATCGCACTACTACGAACCAACCCTAAAATCCAAAATGGATAAAGGACTATTGCGTCCATGCGTAGTTCCCATACCTCCCAATTGGACGCAGTAAAAAGAAAGGAATCCATGACGCAATCCGACATCATCCAAACCATCCTCAAAGACAGCAATTATCACCTTGACTTGTTCGACGAATCCGAAATTCAAGCGTTGCGGGAATCAATTCTTATCCAAACGGTTAGAGGTAAAAAGACCGCATTTATCCGCTGTCCCATTCGCAGAAAAGCAATTCAACTAAAACCTGAAGAACTCATCCGCCAACTTTACGCCGCACGACTTCTGAAGCAGTACCGCTATTCAACAGAACGCGTGAGATTTGAACATCTCGTGAATTTTGGCAGAGAAAGGAAACGTGCCGATATTGTCATCGTCGATAAGGACCAACCCGATACCCCCTACATCATCGTTGAGTTAAAGAAGCCGAAACTCCAAGACGGTAAGGATCAACTCAAATCCTACTGCAACGCGACCGGTGCGCCCATAGCGGTATGGACAAACGGACAGGATATCTCACACTACCACCGAAAAGATCCGAATTATTTTGAAGAGATTACGTAGTGTTCTGTCACGTCTAAGCTGATAGGTTAGATTGGGTGGCTATGTTGGGTTTCACTACGTTCAACCCAACCTACGGGAAGCTTCAATTTTTATTTTCAAACTCACGTTATAAAGGATTTCCGTTCGGGTTTAACGCTAAAGTTTGCATCTGCCTTATGTTGAAGCGGCAACCGACACTCAAAGGTATTTAGTATAGTGTTGAGTATGTCTAACCGCCGGGCATCCTCGTTAGAGAGAGCATCCAAGAGAATTTCAGGTTCAATATCAGTTCGTTTGCAAATTTCAGCAATCCCGCCCTGTGATTCTATAAAAGTTCGGAGTCCCTTCAGAAAGAAAGGTAGATCACCGTCAGCAAGGTATTCCTCCACTGTTAATTGGAGATAGTCAATTGCTGCTTCTGGATCATTAGCAAGCCTCTCCCTTTGGTACTCACGCCAATTTCCCATTTCTCTCATGGGTGTGCCTCCTTATATTCTCGCCAATAGGTTTTTGCGCGTTCAATATCCCGCACTTGTGATGCCTTGTCTCCACCACAAAGTAGAAGAACAAGTGTATTGTCAATTCTGCCAAAATAGATACGATATCCCGGACCGAAGCGGAGACGCAATTCAAAAACACCGTCTCCAACAGATTTGAAATCGCCAAAATTGCCATCTTCCAACCGCTCAAGCCGTTTGTCAATTTTGTTTTGTGTGCTTTTGTCTCGGATAGATTCAAGCCATTCCGTGAAAGGATTTTTGCCGTCTGGGGCACGGTAATATTGTATTTCTTGCACAGGTGCGTTGTTCCGCATTGATGGCATCTCTATAGTTTGGCGATCACCTTTCCGCCTTGTGCCTCTACCACATCACGCAGTGCCATCCAGAGCGACTCTGTGTTGTCATCCTCCTTATAGTCTGCTAATGCTGCCTCCAAATAATACATTGCAAACTCTGTATCTGTGAGGTCTTTTAAGAGGTCATCCCTGAAACAGGTAGTCTTCTCAAGTATAGCTTCCGTGTTCATGGTCTCTGTCCCTTACGTTTTACAACCACCGAATTTTCCCTCTTGTAGACGTGCAATTCGTCTCTGAATGTTTGCGCGTGTTCTTTTCTCTCGGAGTTGTGTCAACCACTGACGAAACGGGTTACGTCCTTCTGGCGTGATACAGTTTCTGACCTCTCGGGCAATGATTTGCATATTTTTAAGTATAACGCATTTGCACAATATTTTCAAATTATGCGTCTTGAAAGTGAAAATAAGATTTTATGGACAATTCAACAGGCGTTGTGATACACTATCTATATTATGCCAACGAAGCTTGAAAATATACGGAATTTCTGCATCTTAGGACACATCGACCACGGGAAAAGCACGCTCAGCGACAGGCTCCTTGAGCACACCAATACACTCGCTGATCGTGAAATGCGTGACCAGGTACTTGACTTGATGGATCTGGAACGTGAACGCGGTATTACGATTAAGGCGACCGCTGTCAAACTCCACTATCCCGCCCCCGATGGAAACCGCTACGAACTCAACTTAATCGATACGCCCGGTCATGTCGATTTTACCTATGAGGTCTCGCGGAGTCTCGCGGCGTGCGAAGGTGCGATCTTAATTGTCGATGCCGCACAAGGTGTCGAAGCACAAACCCTCGCCAACGCTTACCTCGCCATTGACAACGATCTTGAGATTATTCCTGTCATCAATAAAATTGATTTGCCAATGGCACAACCCGATGAAGCCAAACGACAGATAGAAGAAGTCATTGGTATTCCAGCAGACGATGCCCTCCTCGTGAGTGCCAAGATGGGAATCGGCATTCCCGCAATATTGGAAGCAATCGTCAATCGAATCCCTGCTCCCGTCGGCGAAATTGACGCGCCATTGAAGGCACTCGTCCTCGATTCTATCTACAACAACTATCGCGGTGTCATCATGTATACGCGAATATTTGAGGGCAGTATCAAACAAGGCGAGAAGATTCAGCTCATGGAGACCAGACGCTCCTACGAGGTTGAGGAGGTAGGCATTTTTACACCGGAGATGGAACCGACTGCCGAACTCGACACTGGAGCCGTTGGATATCTCATTGCCGGTATTCGAGAAATTGACAAGGCAAAAATCGGGGATACCATCACACACCACACGAAACCGACAGCAGAACCGCTACCAGGCTACCGCGAGATGAAACCGCTCGTATTTAGCGGGCTGTATCCGGCAGATACCAATCAATTCCATGCGTTGCGTGAGGCACTCGATAAATTACGTCTCAACGACTCCTCTTTCAATTTTGAACCCGAAACCTCTGTTGCCCTCGGCTTTGGGTTCCGGTGCGGTTTTCTGGGGTTGCTACACATGGAGATCATCCATGAACGTCTTGAACGGGAATTCGGTCTCGCGCTTGTTCGGACTGCACCGAGTGTTATGTACCGAGTCCTCCTGAAAACCGGTGAGTACATCCCGGTCGACAACCCAGCGCATCTCCCGGAACCCAACGATATTGATCGGATTGAAGAACCTTATGTGAACATTGATCTCATTGTGCCGCGCGAGTACATTGGAAATGCAATGGAACTTTGTCAGAAGCGACGGGGTATATACAAGCGAATGAACCAATTGGACGCAAAACGTGTCCAATTACTTTATGAACTCCCACTCAGTGAAATGCTGATGGATTTCTATCCGAAACTTAAATCGCTGACCCGTGGATATGGGTCGTTAGAATACGATATTGGCGAATACAAAACCGAAAAACTCGTGAAACTGGATATCCTACTCAACGGTAAACCGGTAGACGCACTCTCTACTATCTTACCACGAGACACCGCAGAGGCGCGGGGGAAAGTATTAGTCAGCAAACTCAAGGAATTAATTCCGAGACAGATGTTTGAAGTCCCGGTTCAAGCGGCGATTGGGAACAAGATTGTCGCTCGTGAGACAGTGCGCGCACTCCGCAAAAACGTCACAGCGAAATGCTACGGTGGGGATGTGACACGAAAACGGAAATTGCTGGAAAGACAAAAAGAAGGTAAAAAACGGCTAAAACAAATTGGCAACGTTGATGTCCCCCAAGAAGCATTCACTGCCATGCTCGCAACTGAGGAATGATATAGAAATGTATAAGAATACACAGAAACATATTCAAAGGTTTGAACCAAAATTAGTCAAACAGAAAAAAAATCACAAATCCGAGATTCATGGGGTTATAAAGCAAATTATCGTTTCACTCATTTTTGTTTTCGGCTTCGTAAATCCGTTTATTGTTCAGGCGTATAGAATTCCCTCTGGTTCAATGGAGGATACACTTCTCGTTGGCGATCAGATTCTGGTTTGCAAGTTTATCTACGGCGTTAAAATCCCTGGCACGGATATTAAGGTTTTTGACTTTCATAAACCCGCACGCGGAGATGTCTTCGTTTTTATTCCAGCACACGACGAGCGACATTTTATTAAGCGCATTGTAGCCGTTGAAGGGGATACCGTTGAAACCCGTGGGGATACGCTTTACGTGAACGGCGAAACCGTTGACGATAGCAGTTATGCGAAATACTTACCATTTGACCACTTTAGAAGGGATTTTCCACCATTTCGGCAACCTGAATATCTCCCCGATGGCGAAAATTATGACAATTATGCCTTGACAGAAAGCCAGTTTAGTCGTAAATTCCCAGAAGGCAAACCGTTCACTGTCCCGAAAGGCATGGTCTTCGCAATGGGCGACAATCGCGACCAGAGCAGTGATAGCCGCACATGGGGACCTGTCTCAGTAGATGATATTAAGGGACAGGCTTTTATGGTGATGTTTTCGGTCAACAATCGCCCTGTAAAACCGTGGGAAGTCTGGAAGATGATAGGCAATATTCGGTTCAACCGAATCGGCAAACTTATCCCATCGTACGCGGATTCGTTCAAGGTGAACTAAACCGAGCAAAGGAGAACGCTTTTCTATTCATAGCGACTTTACACATATTATGAATAACAACGACACCCAGCTATCTAAATGGCAGAAATTTCGGCAGACCGTCGTATGGGAATACACGCAAGTTATCGTCGTCGCGCTGATTCTTGTTTTTGGATTCATACGTCCTTTTGTTGTCGAAGCCTTCAAGATCCCTTCAGGTTCGATGGAAGATACACTCCTGATCGGAGATCGAATTCTGGTTTGCAAGTTCATTTATGGGGTTAAAATTCCTGGCACGAGTATCAAGGTCTTTGATTTCCATAAGCCCGCGCGCGGTGACGTTTTCGTTTTCATCCCGCCTCACGACCGAGAACGCAATTTCATTAAACGCATCGTAGCCGTTGAAGGCGATACCGTTGAAACCCGCAGTAATACACTTTATGTAAACGGCAAAGCAGTTGATGACAGTCACTATACGAAATACATGTCCTTCAGCCACTTTAGAAAAGGTAATTTCCCGCCGTTTCGGCAACCGGAATATCTGCCTGATAACGAAGCATTTTCGGATTACACTTTAACAGCAAGCCAATTTAGTCGTAAATTCCCAGAAGGGAAACCGTTTACTATTCCGAAAGGCACAGTCTTCGCAATGGGTGATAACAGAGACCAGAGCAGCGACAGCCGCTCTTGGGGACCAGTAGATATAAACGACATCAAAGGGCAAGCGTTTATGGTGTATTGGTCATTTGATGCACGACCGGCGAAACTCTGGCAAGTGTGGAAACTGGTAGGGAATGTCAGGTTCAACCGAATCGGTAAAATCATTCATGGACATCCTTAAAGAGTTGTCAATAGTATCTAAGTAATTGTAAATTCTACGAGAAAAAACCGATAATCAATAACCAACAACTGACAACGATAAAAAAACTGATGCATCAAGACAGACGACATCTCATCATCGGAACAGCCGGACACGTGGACCACGGGAAAACTGCCCTAATTGGCACACTTACCGGCATGGAGACAGACCGACTCAAGGAGGAACGCGAACGCGGGCTGTCCATCGAATTAGGTTTCGCTTACTTCGATTTGCCCGATAACTCACGGGCTGGGATCGTCGATGTCCCCGGACACGAGAAATTTATCCGAAGTATGCTCTCCGGTGCTTACGGTATGGATATCGTCCTCTTTGTGGTAGACGCGAAGGAAGGGGTCCAAGAACAAACACTTGAACACTTAGCAATCCTGGATCTGTTAGGCATTTCAAACGGCATTCTCGTCATGACGAAATCGGATTTGGCAACGGCAGACGAATTGGCGGAAGCCACAGAAATGACACAGGAAATGCTTGTCGGAACAAGCCTCGAAGGGATTCCCACCGTTAGCGTCTCCTCAATAACCGGTGCGGGTATTGATACCCTAAAGCAGACGATTGTTGAACAAGTAACACTCGCAACAAAAGTTGAGGAAAGTGATGGAATCCCACGACTCTATGTTGACCGGGTTTTTACGGTTCAAGGATTTGGCATCGTTGTCACCGGGACGCTTATTGGAGGTTCCATCAACCGCGACCAGCGAATGGTAATTCTACCGCAAGGAGATCCAGTCCGGGTGCGGGGTATACAGGTGCATAACGAACCAGCATCCGTTGCCCAAGCAGGTCAAAGAACAGCACTCAACCTGTCAGGCACCTCTGTTCAAAATATTCAACGCGGCGATGTTCTCTGCCCAACCGAGTTTTCTCAGGTAACTAACAACATCGACGTGTCATTGCGAGTGCTGTCCTCCTTTCCAAGAATATTGGAACATTGGAGCCGTCTCCGTGCGTATATCGGGACCCGTGAGATATTCTGCCGATTGATCCTATTGGTTGACGAGGCAATTCTACCGGGAGATACCGTGCAAGCGCAACTCCGTTTAGAACAACCGATTCTAACGTTTAGGGGAGATCGGATTATCTTGAGAGACTTCTCAGCGCAATATACCGTCGGCGGGGGCGAGGTTATCAACCCCTTCGCGCCTAAGCACAAACGGTTTACACCGGAAACCATAACCACTTTAGCACAATGGGAAGAGGCTGATAATGCCCAAGTAGTTAACACCGTTCTGGAAAATAGCAAGACGTTTTGCGTCCCGGAGTCCTTCCTCCACTACTATCTTCCACATTCACAGCAGCATGTGAAAGCCATTTTAGGCAGCTTAGAAGCCGATAGGAAAATTGTGCGTTGGGACAAATCTGGCAGGAACCCTTTAGTCTCCGATGCCCCACGCACTGCAAAAACGAAAGAAAAATTATTAAACGCATTAGCAGATTTCCATGAAGCACAACCTCTTCTCCCCGGACAAAACGCCACACAGCTTCGTAGTGAGGTTGGATTGGACGAAACTGGCTTTGAGAAATTGGAGAATCAACTCACTGCGGAGCGTCAACTCGTTAAAGATGGTAATCTCTTACGTCTTGCCTCCCATGAAATTCAGTTCTCCCAAGAGGAAGAGACCGCCAAGGAGACGTTAGAGAAATTATTCTTAGAAGCAGGTATCCATACACCCACACTCAAGGAACTTAGCACGCGATTGCCCGAATATACACCGAAAGTCCTTGAATCAACCTTTTACGCGCTTCTTCGCTTGGGGCGATTCGTTAGGATAGCCGATGATCTTTTCATTCATAGTGTCGCTCTCAAAGCGGTGCAGGAATTATTAATTACGTATCTCCGCGAAAATGATATAATAACTGTTGCGGAATTCCGCGAAATCGCAGAAACATCTCGAAAATATGCGGTGCCGTTTTTAGAGTACTGCGATAGTCAAAACCTCACAATCCGAGACGGGAACGTCCGAAGATTGCACCCACGGCACTCACAGGCATAGTTGTGAAGCACTTGAAGATGGGGGAGGATAGGGTCCGGTGGCCCTACCGGTCTTCAAAACCGGCTTGTCCATGCAAGTGGATAGGTGGGTTCGACTCCCACCCTCTCCCGCCATCTTGACAGCAAAGTAGTATTGTCCGGACCAAATGATGTTAAAAACCCTCCCTATCGTCAACGTGAATAGACAGCAAAGCCGCCATCCATCATGGATTAAGGCGAGGATCCCAGGTGGCGGCAACTACGCGGAACTCAAAAAATTGATGCGCGACTTGGAACTTCACACTGTTTGTGAAGAAGCGCGATGTCCGAACATCGGCGAATGCTGGAACAGTCGGACTGCAACCTTCATGATATTAGGTGATGTCTGCACGAGGCGTTGTATGTTCTGTGCTGTCAAGAAAGGCGCGCCCGGTGGCATTGTTGATACCGATGAACCGAGACGCATCGGTGAGGCTGTTGCACACTTAAAACTCAAACACGTCGTGATTACCTCTGTTAACCGTGACGACCTACCCGACGGCGGCGCGAGTGTTTTCGCAGAATGCATCACCGAAGCCCGGAAAAATCAACCCGGATGTACAGTCGAAGTTCTCATTCCTGATCTCGAAGGAAATTGGGAAGCACTTCATGTTATTGTACGCGCCCGTCCTGAAGTTCTGAATCACAACACCGAAACCGTGCCGCGCCTCTACCGCAGGGTCCGCCCGTACGCCAACTACCAACAGACCCTAACACTCCTCGAAATAGTCAAGCAGCTCGACGCCCAAATGCTCACCAAATCGGGACTCATGGTAGGCTTAGGCGAGACAATCACAGAACTCTTAGAGACAATGCAGGACATCCGTAATACCGGCTGCGATATTATTACCATCGGGCAATATCTTTCACCCTCCACACGTCACCTACCGATACAACGTTATTATACCCCCGAAGAATTTGACGAACTCAAAGAAGTCGGGATAGAGATGGGCTTTCGGCACGTGGAATCTGGCCCCCTTGTGCGGAGTTCCTACCACGCTGGAGAACAAGCACAATTAGGGTAACTGGACATGTCAATCGTAAATCAAGCGAGGCGATCTCGTCTGTCTTGTAACTCCAAAATCCTGATTCAGGAAATCCTTGCATAACTCTTAATCATAACGTTAAATAAAGTATAACAAAGAGACACACAACTTTCATAGTAACCACCCCAAAAGTACACAACTCGGAATCCCCTATAAACCTACACCACCATTGACTTTTCACGCCTAATTCTCAGAACCCCAAAATTCGGATTCATAGTAACACCAAAAAAGTGCCTGCTTCACAAACAACCTATAAACCCATGCCACACCTCACTTTATGAAGGTTCTAAAGACGCAATGTTCAGAACGTTACTATGAATACTATGAATACTATGAATCCCTATGAAATTCCGTAGATATGAAGGCAAATCTGCATTAGACGAGATTTTTCCGGTTTACATAAAATCTAATTTTTGATAAATTAAAACCTGAGGTATCTACACCTGAAACAGCGAGAGAGAGGCCTCGCGCCTCCTTATGTGATATAGCATTTAAAAGGATAGGAAATTGGGATTGTATTATTGATAGAACAAGGAGAGGAAATATGAGCGTGCAGACTTTTTTCAAAGCAGCAAGCGATTGTCTACACACAAAACGCGTAAGCCTCGTCATCTTTGTGGTAGCCCTATCACTTGTTGCGACACCGGGGATTGTTACAGCGGGTACCGATGTCAATAATATCCGACCCGTTACCAATGAGATGTTATTGTCCTCACAAGGCGATCAGGAAAGCTGGCTGATGTATGGACGCGACTATAGAAGTTGGAGATATAGCGAACTCACACAGGTTAACACCGAAAACGTCAAAAAACTCGTCCCGAAATGGGCGTTTCAAATTGGAACAAGGTTCGATAAGTTTGAATGCACTCCGCTTGTTATAGACGGGGTAATGATTATCACAACCCCCTATAGCAGTATTTACGCCGTGGATGCCAGAACGGGCAAGGAAATATGGCGATATAATTATCCGCTCCAAGATGGTCTGGCTATCTGCTGCGGTATGGTCAATCGCGGTGCTGCCATTCTTGGAGACAAAGTCTTTTGGACAACCCTCGATGCCCATCTCCTTGCGCTTGACGTGAAAACTGGAACGGTACTGTGGGATAGAGTCGTTGGAGATTCAACCAACGCTGAATCTTTGACCGTTGCCCCGTTAGTTGTCAAAGACAAAGTGATTGTCGGGATATCTGGTGCGGAATACGGCATTCGCGGCTACATTGACGCGTATTACGCTGAAACGGGTGAACAAGCGTGGCGGTTTTACACTGTTCCTTCAAAAGATGAACCCGGCGGCGACACATGGGCAGGCGATTCATGGATGACAGGCGGCGGCTCTGCTTGGGTCACCGGCTCATACGATCCAGAATTGAATCTTGTCTACTGGGGAACGGGCAATCCTGCACCCGACTGGAACGGGGCTGTTCGCAGGGGTGACAATCTTTATACCGACTGCATTGTCGCACTTGATGCCGATACCGGTAAACTCCAATGGCACTTCCAAGCCACACCCCACGATGTTTGGGACTGGGATGGCGTGAGTGAACCGGTTCTCATTGACATGGACATTGATGGGAAGCCGACTAAGGCACTGATGCAGGCAAACCGTAACGGCTATTTCTACGTGCTTGATAGAACCAACGGGAAGTTCTTATATGCAAGTCCGTATTGCGAAATGAATTGGTCTGCGGGACTCGACGAAAACGGGCGTCCGACTGTCAAACCGGGCGTGTTTACCACGGAAGAAGGGACGATTCGCGTATGTCCTGGTGTTGAAGGTGGGAAAAATTGGCCTCCTTCAGCCTATAACCCTCTCACAAACCATCTCTATGTCCCGTCTTTAGAACTTTGTGGTTCCTACCATCAAGGTCGCGTTTTCTATGTGAAAGGTTTACCCTATCTTGGAAGCGGTATGACGGCAGAAAGAGATGCCGCTGGCGACATGGAGATGTGGGGGCACATTAGCGCGATTGACGTTTCTACAGGTGAAATTAAATGGCGGCACAAAACGAACTTCCCACAATGGGGTGGATGCCTCACAACAGCGGGCGGTCTCGTTTTTGCAGGGGACTTAGAGGGAAGATTCATGGCATTATCGGCAGAAACCGGCGAAGTGCTTTGGGACTTCCAAACTGGATCCGGGGTGCTCGCGCCACCGATTACCTATCAACTTGATGGTGTTCAATATGTTGTCATAGCATCGGGTGCGGTGAAATATGCCGAAGTTAACGCCCGCCAAGGCGGCACCCTCTATGTGTTCGCGCTCTTTGATGAATAGCAGTCAGGTCGCTACGCTTTCAGTGGTCAGGTCGCTACGCTTATAGCGATTAGCATGTAGCGTATAAGTCGCTGCACTTATAGCAAAGAAAAGAGGCGTTACGGAACGCTTGCGTCTTTGCTAATTGTTATTCGCTAATTACTATATGCTATACGCTATCTGCTAACTGCTAATAACCAATAAAGGAGGTTTGCCCTGTGAAATATCACATACTTTTATGGGTATTGCTTTTCACGCTGTCCGGTTCGATATTGCACAATGCGGATGCTGACGATGCCTTGGAAGAGATTAGAGAAAAAGGAGTGTTGACAGTCTGCATGGACGTTCGGAATCTGCCCTATTCTAATGCCGATCCAGAACTCCCAGGAGTAGATGTTGAGATAGCACATCTACTGGCAGAAGAATTAGGGGTTAAACTGGAACTCCATTGGCTCGATTCGCTCCGGGATAGCTTGCTCGCTGATATGTTACGCGGGCATTGCGACTGCGTTATCGGAATCCCTATTGAAGAGCGCGCGATGAGTGAAAACGTCCAGTTGGGTCAGAATGTTGACTTCTCTAAACCGTATTACGGCACCGGTTATGTGTTGATAAAGCGGAAAGATTTGCAACAGTCCCCCAAAACACTGGAAGACATCAAACTGGAAACGATTGGTACAGAGGCTGGATCGATCGCGAGTGACGTGCTTCGACAGATGGGATACAACCGCCGGGTTTATCGTTCACAAATCGCTGTTCTGGATGCGCTACAGAAAGGTGAAATCGCTTACGGATGTATGTGGGCAAACTCGGGTTGGTTGATTGAAAAAGGATCCCGTCTTCAGCGGGCAGCACAAACAGAAACAGCTTATCCTGAATTAGAAGTTGTTGCTGGATACATGCCGCCATCTCGTCTCCGTTGGAATGTCTCTATCGCTTTCAGTAAAAACACGGCAGAGCGAGATACACAAGCACTTCAAAACGCTGTTAACACAATTATCGAACAGAAATGGAGTGGGGAAAAACTTAAAGGGATTGTTCAGAAGTACCATTTACCCTACTACGCTCCGTTTCAGGAGGAGGAAAAGTAATGATACACTCTACTTGTAGCTTCATAGGCGCGCTTCGCAAGCGCGCTGGCAAAATGTCTGAGCGTACAACTTCTGCCATATACACAGCGTGTAGTATTCTCCTTCTGTTTTTTTTAGGTGTGAGTCTGTTTTCGCTATCACTTGTAGATGCCCAAGAGATGGAAGTGGATATCGCACCGGCAGCACCGCCGGAACACAGTTATGATGAAGATGTCATAGACGGTGCGTTTTATTTTCGCTTAATGTGTTGGAACTGCCACGCCGGACGCACTCGTGGCGGACAAGCACCCGATCTCTTCAAAGCCGAGTGGCTCTATGGATGGACCGATAGTGGTATCTTCCAAACCGTATTCAACGGATTACCGGGAACTGAAATGCAAAAATTCGGCGGCAAACTCTCCGATGAAGCAATCAACATGATTGTCGGCTATCTCCGCACGGAGCAGGCAAAGGCGGCGGGGGTCTCCTTGGAAGAGATAAAACAGAGCGAAGAATGGACACCGTACATGGAGGGTGATGTCAAAGCCGGAGAGGCTATCTTCTACTCTGACGGATACGCTTGCGGTAAATGCCATGCAGTTCATGGCAGAGGTGCTACCGGGACTGGTCATGAGATAGGCCCCGATTTGACTTATATTGCTCGCACCCGCGCCCCACACTTCATTGTGGAGTCTATCCTCAATCCACGCGCTTATATAGCCCCTGAATACGAAATGCTCACGATCCTCACCATAGACGGAGAGGAAATCACTGGCAAGAAACGGTACCTCTACGATCACAGAGATAGAGAAAACCCCGATGTCGTGCAAATACTTGACGAATCAGGGAAGTTGTGGACAACTTACTACAAAAAGGATATAAGGGCTACCAGTGTGCCACAAGCGGGTGTTATGCCCGAAAACTTCGCAGATATTCTTTCAGTAAAGCAGATGGAAGACCTCATGGCATATTTGCTGACATTGAAGTAAAAAAATAGGGGTTAGTTGTAAGTCGTTAGTTATAAGTTAAGAGGCTTCTGGGAATCATCTTAACTTATAACTTATAACCAGAGGAAAATAAATGGTTCGTGTAATTATTAATGGAGCATGCGGTCGCATGGGTCGGCTCATTATCCAAAGTGTTGCCCAACAAGAGGATATGAAACTTGTTGGCGCAATCGAATATCCTGAACACCCACAAATCGGGAGTGATGCTGGCGTTGTTGCAGGCATGAGTGAAACTGGCATCGCTATTACAAGTGAGCTTGACGATGTAATTGAAAGTGCGGATGTCGTTATCGAGTTCTCAAGTCCAGGAGCGACTGTGCAACACCTCCGGCAAGTCGTCGCTGCTGATAAAGCGATGGTCATTGCAACAACCGGTTACACGCCCGATGAACTCGCAACTATCAACGCGCTTGCGTCCCAGATTCGCTGCGTCATGGCTCCGAACATGAGCCTTGGTGTTAATGTGATGATCCAAGCATTGGAATTAATTGCGAAAGCCCTCGGAGACGATTACAATATTGAGGTGATAGAAGCACATCACAATCACAAAGCAGATGCCCCGAGCGGCACAGCCCTCCGTTTAGCGGAAACCGTTGCTACAGCGTTAGGACGTGATTTAACGGAAGTAGGGGTCTACGGTCGCCACGGCATCGTCGGTGCGCGGACACAACAAGAGATTGGTATCCACGCCGTCCGTGGTGGTGACATTGCCGGGGATCACACTGTCCTGTTCGCAACCGAGGGTGAACAATTAAGTGTTGTCCACCGTGCACACAGTCCAGAGGCATTTGCCAAAGGTGCGATTCGCGCCGCCAGATGGATCGTCAATGCTCCCAAAGGATTGCACGACATCAGTGAAGTCCTTTTTTAGTGCCTATCAGTTTTAAATACTTAAACTTCATTTATGGTAAACCTTAGAATTAATTAGACATTCAGGACCGGTGCGGTTAGAAACCGCACCTACCAGGCCGGGGTAAAATGTTCATTTATTTTTCTGGTTTACCATAGTTTGCGTGCACACTTTACACAAACTCTCACTGCGAGGCAAGTTTGTGCTATAAGTATCCACATATTTTTCGGCTTTACTATAAAAGGTAAAAACATGATCCGTGTCGTTATCACCGGTGTCTGCGGTCGCATGGGTCGGTGTATTACACAAGGCATTGCCGAACAGGTTGATATGGAACTTGTTGGGGCGATTCAATATTCTGGACACCCACAAATCGGAAGTGATGTTGGCGTTGTCGCAGGCATCGGCGAGATTGGGGTACCTGTCACAGGTAAGCTTGAGGATGTCCTTGACAGCGCGGATGTTATCATCGAATTCTCGAAGCCAGAAGCAACTGTACAGTATCTCCAACAGGCTGTTGACGCTGATAAAGCGGTGGTTATTGGAACAACAGGTTTCAGCACCAATGAATTGACTATCGTTAAAACGCTTGCCTCACAGACGCGCTGCGTCATGGCACCCAATATGAGCCTCGGTGTCAATGTAATGATCCAAGCATCGGAATTAATTGCGAAAGCCCTCGGAGATGATTACAATATTGAGACGATCGAGACACATCATAATCGCAAAACAGATGCACCCAGCGGCACTGCCCTCCGTTTAGCAGAGACCGTCGCTGTAGCATTAGGGCGTGATTTAGCAGAGATTGGGGTCTACGGTCGCCACGGTATCGTCGGCGCGCGGACCCAACAGGAAATTGGTACTCACGCTGTCCGTGGTGGTGATATTGCCGGAGATCATACTGTCCTGTTCGCAACCGAGGGTGAACAATTAAACATCATTCATCGTTCCCACAATCGGGAAGCATTCGCCAAAGGTGCGATTCGCGCAGCGAGATGGGTCGTCAACGCTCCCAAAGGATTGCACGATGTTAGCGAAGTCCTTTTTTAGTGGTTTTCAGTTATCAGTTATCAGTTGTCAGTTAAAGAGATGTTTGGGGTATGCAAACAATAGGCAACTGCCAGAGAAATTAGCTGACTACCCGCTACTGATAACTAAGAATTATCTTCTCGTGCTGTTCATCGGTATTCTATCTATAGTCGGTTGTGAAAACAGTGCGTCCAAACGACAAATCCAGTACGAGTGGAAAACCGTTATGGAAGGTGATTGGAGCTCACACCTATATGACGTTCACTTCATCTCTGAAACACAAGGATGGGCAGTCGGCAATGCAGTAGATATTATTCCGGGGCAAGACTTTACGGAAGAGGCTGAAAGCCTCATCATCCACACAAACAATGGTGGACAAACATGGCATAGGCAGAGCAGTAGCGTTTTCGATAAACCGCTGCGCAAAGTTTATTTTCGCTCTGCATTAGAGGGATGGTGCACTGGAGAAAGCGGAACAGTCATCCATACGACCAATGGCGGGAAGACGTGGTCCCATATCAAAACAGGTACGGAAAATAACCTGCACGACATCTTTATAGGTGAAACTACAGGTTGGATCGTCGGGGATTGGGGG
The DNA here is from genome assembly GCA_028820845.1 of Candidatus Poribacteria bacterium. Classification (NCBI taxonomy): domain Bacteria; phylum Candidatus Poribacteria; species Candidatus Poribacteria bacterium. Next base: position 102,597 of record JAPPII010000124.1, on the reverse strand, counting down.
ACATTGCTCAAAACAACCGACGGCGGAAAGACGTTTACGCAGGCTGACGCAGGCATATTTGGTAGAAAGTCCTTGAAAGGAGTTCACTTCGTGAACGCACATCTGGGATGGGTTATCACCTACAATACGCCAACATCAGGAACAAGTATTGGAGATTCACGAACCTCGAACAACGTAAACCCAGGCTATATTTACCGAACAACAGATGGTGGGCAGTCATGGGAAGAGCAGTTTACGACAGCGCAGGCTCTCTTCAACCTCCACTTTATTGACGAACAAACTGGCTGGATTGTCGGTGATCGGCGGAGCGTCTTTGTAACAACTAACAGCGGACAGACATGGGAATTCATCACTGACGGGAGCAACCAACGGCATAAAAGCAGTTATGGGCAGCCGGAGTATCTCGGCAATGAGCCGCTCCACACCTTTACGCTCTACGACATCGACTTTACGGACTCCCAAAACGGCTGGATTGTCGGTGACTTAGGTGTTATTCTCCACACGGCATCTGGCGGGAAAGGCAAATGGAAACACCAGCGTGGCGGCCCGCGTTTCCACAACAGTGCCGATGCTGTCCTTTTAGGCGTTGACTTTGTCTCTAAACGACTCGGTTGGGCTGTCGGCGAAAACGGCACGATTCTACACACCCGGAACGGCGGTATAACTTGGGAATCGCAATCAAGTCCGAGCCATCTCCTTGTCGATGTTTGCGCCGTCTCTTCAAAAGAAGGGTACGTTGTAGGCGATCGCGGCGCGATCCTACGCACTGAAGATGGCGGGGCTGTATGGGATGCACAAGATAGCCGAACCACTGAATGTTTCGGTGCAACGCATTTTGTGTCTCCAGAAAAAGGGTGGGCGGTTGCGGAAGCCGGTGTGGTCTTGCACACCACAAACGGTGGAAGCCTCTGGCAACGCCAAGAGAGCCAAACGACGCAAGAATTACTCGCCGTCTTCTTTGTGGACGAAGAAACAGGATGGTGTGTTGGGAGTGCCGGCGAAATTATTCATACAGACGACGGTGGACAGACCTGGCAACGCCAAGAGAGTGGAACGACCTGGAATCTTTTTGACATTCATTTTACCTCAAAACAACGCGGCTGGGCAGTTGGGATGAGCGGCACGATTCTTTCTACGCTCGACGGTGGTGACCATTGGCATCCCGCCGCTATTAGCAGAAACCACTCATTCTTTTTGTTAGATGCCGTTACCTTCATCACAGCAGACAAGGGGTGGGTCGTCGGATTGGATCTTCGCAGTTTGGGTATGGATGGATTGATCCTTCATACGGATAATGGCGGAAAAACGTGGCAACGTCAAGAGAGTCATACTGCGAATTTCCTTGACGACGTATTTTTTATCTCTGAAACAAAAGGCTGGATTGTCGGAAAAGAGGGACTCGTCCTACACACAAAGGACGGTGGACAGAATTGGAGACCCCAACGTACGGATACACGCACAGATTTGAAGGCTATTTACGTCAGTAATTCAAATAGCGGATGGGTCGTTGGGCAGAACGGGACAATCCTTAGATATGAAGCCGTTCCGTAAGCGTTAAAAACACCTTAAAGGAAAAATACTATGACAGACGAACAAAAATATCTATTCGACTTGCAGGGTTTCATTGTGCTAAAGGGTGTTGTTCCACAGACAATCATTGATGCCTGCAACGAGGTTTTAGACCAATACGAAAATATGCCGCCCGAGGCGTATCCGCCGCCGCTGTGTCTGGGGACGCAGCGCACGGAGCAGGAGCTCTATATCTCCAATATTTTGGAAGCCGACAGCACCTTCAACAGGCTCATTGACATCCCAGAGGTTCTTGATGTTGTCCAAGGCGTAACAGGCGGTCCCTATCGACTCAATCACACCTACACGATCTACCGATGGGGAGGCGGCTATACTGGGCTGCACATGCACGGTACACCCATTATTCCAAAATGCCAGTACCACTGCCGAAACGGGGAGATGGTGTCTACGCTAACAAAGGCAGTCTTTCCGATGCTGGATTGTGATGTGGAGGACGGATGCTTTGCTGTTATACCCGGCGCACATAAGAGCAATTTCCGTAAGCCTTGGGGAAGTCATCCAGATGAAAATCCTGTCTTGACCCCGATTCCCGCAAAGGCAGGCGATGCTATTATTTTCACGGAGGCGTTAACCCACGGGTCTGTTATCAACGTTTCTGGTAAACCGAGGCGGACGCTTTACTATTGTTACAGCATCGGTTATATGCCAGACTGGGGGGGTCAAGGCTTGCACTTTAGTCCAAACGTTATGGAAAGCCTCAGCGAAACCCAACAGGCAATCCTTCAACTTAAATAACAGAAGTGAGGAACTATGTTTAATTTTGGTAACCGCGCCGTAGAAAAAATTGCTAGAGTAGGAAGCCTATCCCTGGTGTTGATTGTAGCAATGGGGAGGATAGAGCCCTTTTTGAGATCCAGATTAGCGAATAGGTTTGTGGGGCGTGTTGGACCTTGGGGACCATTCGCTGGACTCGTCCTATCGGCAATCCATAGACTTGGATCTGAGGCACTCTTCAATAGAGTGCTTGAGGAACTAAAAAACAAGGCAAGACCGAAGAGCATATCTTGGCGGAAATAGATAGTTATCCAATTCCGGGATGGCTAAAGTTGAAAGTTAGGAGTTATACAGAAAATGTGGACTTTGAAACAATAGATTCTGATGATCTATCTAATCAGGATCAAGAGATTTTTAGTATAATACAGCAGTCCATTGGGGAGGATTTTGAACAACTTGAATCAAACATCAACGAGAAAATTGGCAATATCGAGAGACAGCTCAAGCAGCTTGAATCACGCCTTAATAATAGGATAGATAGGTCAGAAGCCGAGTTAAAGCGGTTTATAGGTATAGTTGTAGCTGCTGGGACTGTTTGCACAACTGGTATTGTCACCGTGTTAGTACTGATTTTTTAACAATCCTCACTGCTCCTACAGCTCTTGATACCGCAACGGTACTATTAAAATGATCTGCACACGCGATTCCAAATCGCGTGTGTTTACGAAAATATGGAATTAGGAGAACAATTTTGATTACAATCGCAGAAAGGTTACAGAAACTTCCACCCTATCTCTTCGTGGATATACGTCAAAAAATGCAGGCGGCACAGGCACGAGGTGTTGATGTCATTAGCCTCGGCATCGGTGATCCGGATATCCCGACTCCCGATCCAGTCGTCGAAAGTCTCGTCCATACAATCCAAAACCCAAAAGACCCCGACCGCCACCGTTATGGATGCGACAATCCTGTCGACGATTTTCCGCAGGCGGTTTGCGATTTTTATCAACACCGCTACGGTGTCCCGCTATCCGATGATCAGGTTGCGATAACGCTCGGAAGTAAAGATGCTATTGTTAAACTGGCATTAGGCATACTGAATCCGGGTGATATTGGCATCGCCGCAAGTCCTGGCTATCCCACCTATAACATCGGACACGTCTTCGCAAGTGCGACGACTTACTATGCGCCACTGCTGCGAGAAAACGATTTCTATGTCGACTTTGACGCTATTCCTGATGAAATAAAACGCCTCGCCAAAGTCCTTTGGATTAATTATCCAAATAACCCAACGACAGCAACTGCCGATCTCGATTTTTTCGAGCGTGCTGTGGAATTCGGGCGGCAAAATAACATTCTCATCGCACACGACAACGCCTATAGCGAAAACACCTACGACGGTTACCGGTCACCAAGTATCTTGCAGGTAGAGGGTGCCGCTGAAGTAGCCGTTGAATTCTTCTCATTGAGCAAAGCATTTAATATGACCGGATGGCGATTGGGATTTGTTGTCGGTAATCCAACTGCTGTCAGTGCCGTTAAAACCGTTAAAGATAACATAGATAACGGTTCACTCCGCGCCCTTCAATTTGCCGGTGCGAAGGCACTCTCAATAGCGGATGAAGTTACACCTACGATTAACGCTGTTTACCAAAGGCGACGCGACATGGTAGTGGACGCCCTGACAGATAGTGGATGGGATATCGAAAAACCGAAGGCGACGATATATATTTGGGCACCCGTTCCACCGCGTTTCAACGGTTCAAGCCGTGCCTTCGCGACAGCACTCCTTGAAGAAGTCGGGGTTGTGGTAACACCCGGCCTTGGATATGGTCAGTGGAGCGAAGGCTATTGCCGACTCTCTCTTACGTATCCAGATTCGGTTATCAAAGAAGCAATTTCCCGGATTCGCGATTTCGCGCACTAATCATTAGACACAGCCTTTGAATTAATGCTTCTGGTTCACAACAGACTCATGATATATGCTCACCCGCATTCAGCAAAAAATGCCATCCTCATCTTTAGCACAGTCCTTGTTGCTGTTTTTACCTGTGCAGATACACAGGCTGAGCAGATGCAAACCTATACCGTTGCCGATGGATTGGTGGGTCCTGTCGTCCCTGTTATTTTTCAAGACAGTCGTGGTATTCTCTGGTTCGGTTCTGACCAAAATGGCGTAAGCCAATTTGATGGCAACACTTTTGAATCCTATGCAGGCTCCCTGAACGCTCTGGATGAAGCACCTTCCGCTAAAGTGAAATTGGGTGCGTTGCTTGGAAGGACGCGACAAATCGCTGAAGACAAGTGGGGACATATCTGGTTCCTCACGCGGATGTCGTCAGAAAGAGAAGGACGCGTAAGTCGATTTGACGGCACCGCAATCAGTCTGATTGGCAATGGGAACTCATTGATTGTCGATCAACTCGGTGACGTGTGGGTTGGTGAAAATCAGCGATTGACAAAATACGTCACAGATGCCGAACGTCCACCACAAGCACAGCCAAACGAAATCGTAGGCGAAGATTTGCTGCGTTCAACGGATCTGACAATCAACGTGATCTTTGAAAGTAAAGATGGGACGCTCTGGTTGGGTGGGAGTGAAGGTGAAAAAGAACAAACCGGTGTGATTCTGAGTTTTCGAGAGGGTCCCTTGACACGTGAACTCCTAACGGATGACGCAAGTGGTAAAACAGATGCTGAAACACCGCGTATGTCAGTGAGTTCCGGGTTCGTACGTTACGATACGTCAAATCTTCGCGCTGTGGGGGCAATTGAGGCAATAGCCGAAGATAAAGATGGAAATCTTTGGTTCGGGGGCTACAACCTTCTCCTACGGTTTGACGGAAAAGACTTTGAGCAGATTCTCCCACTACCTTGGGCGTACAGAGGCTCCAATATAACCACCTCTTTAGAAACAACAGCGACCAGAAGATTTACAAAAATCCGAAGTGATAAAAAAGGACGAATTTGGTTCAGCGACGAATATACCACAAGATGGTGGGATGGGGCCCGGTTGCATACGCGCGCAAACCTATCCGGGTTTCTTGAAGTCGAAGATGCTACAGGGCACTTATGGTTCGCCAATGAATATGGACCACAGAGATATGACCAAGACCTTCAACCAATTTCCTATACCACCAGTAGCAGTCTGGAAAACGATAACGTTCACACAATTTTTGAAGCCATGGACGGTAAGTTGTGGTTTGGACACGATAACGGTGTGACAGCGTTCGATCCGAGACCCGTCATTAGTACACACGCTGGTATCGGCACCAACCGAGTCCGGATGATATATGAAGATAGCCGTGGCTACCTCTGGTTCAGTATTCCCGGAGGCGTTGCGCGCTACAACCCCACTGCGGACACGGAAGACATCACCATCAATTCATTGCGATTAGGTTTGACACAAGACACGTCGTCTTCCACCCAAACCAACCCTACAAATAGACGGCAAGCTGGATCGGGTTCTCGCACTGAAATCATAAAAATGTTTGAAGTGAACGGACACATCTGGTTCGTCAACTTCGTAGATCCGAGGTCGCGTGGAAGATCAAGACGATATACGTTTTTTCGGTACGCCAATGGAAAATTTGACCAAGTTTCTATATCCATTCAGACCAGAATCGGCCCTGGTGGCGAAGGCGCGACCAGTGATCCTGAAGTTCTTGTTAGTGAAGGCGAACACCGATGGATAGCCTTCGGTGGAAACCTTTTTAAAGCGGATACGTCTGGTTTATTACGAATCACAAACAGTGGTTTTCAGAGAATTATGTTCGGCACGACTTCGGAGATAGATCACGGTGAAGCCGCTATTACCGCCCTCTATAGAGATTCAAATAAGAGGCTATGGGTGCATTTTGAGAATGGAAGGGTTTTACGCTATCCGAAAAATATTGACCGCCTAACGTCCACAACCGGCGGTATCAAGCCAGAAATTCTGCCACTTAAAGCGACAACCCTGTTAAAATCTGCGCTCGGTGGTAAATGGTTCTTCAATGCTGTAACAGGAAAATTGGTACTCTGGAGTGAGACTGAACTCGGTGCTCCGCTTTTTCTTGACGGAGCGTCCAGCTCAGCACCACTCGCGGTTTGGAAGGATCCGACGCAACAAAACAACGAAATAACTTTTCTCTTTTCAGACGCCCTCAGGACGTATTTAGGCACGCAGTTAATTACAACTAAGAACATTGAACTCGCGCCAGTAAATGCCTCACTGATTTCCAAGGACCAAACCCTCTGGTTAGCAACATCTCGTGGGGCGGTTCGCTACGATGGAAACATACTGACAACGTACACAACAAAAGATGGATTTCTTGTGGACAATGTGCGGGATGTGATGGAGGACAGCAGCGGTAATATCTGGTTTGCCACAAGGGGTGGCGGCACTGTTCGATATGATGGCGAAACCTTTTATACACTCACGACAAAAGACGGTCTGGCACATAATAACATCTGGGAACTTTATGAGTTCAAGGATCAAGAGATCTGGTTTGCAACCGAAGGGGGTGCTACACAATATACACCTACCCGCGGTGGAATCCCTTTCTGTCGGTTAACCGCTTTAGCGGCTGACAAAACCTACACGCAACTTTCATCTAACCTCTCGCTACCCGCCCGTGGCACCAGAAATGTTATCTTTGATGTGCAGGGCATTAGTCCACTCCGAGAAGGCCTGTCATATCAATTCAGATTACTCGGATTAGATAATCCGAAGTGGACCAACGTTTCAGCAGAGATGTTTTCTCTTTTAACAACGAATCCAAGCGTTTCATCTGAGGAGTGGATTAACCTCGCCACATCCGAGTCAACAGACACACAACTCATGAACAGTAGCGGCGTTAAAGTGGCACTTCAAAACCGGAACGGTATTCTGCGCATTCGCTACACCGGTTTGAAAGCAGGAAACTACAGTTTCCTTGTTAAGGCTTTCCGCGAAAACTGGGACTACACGCATCGACCCGCAGTTGTGGATTTTAATATCCAACCGCCGCTTTGGACGCGATGGCGTACCTACTTACCAACGCTCATTTTCTTGACCGTCGTTTTCTCCTTATTAGGTCGCTTAATTGTCAATCGACGGCACACAGCGCAGCTCCGCAATGAAGTGCGTCAACGCGAAGAAGCGGAAATGCGTCGCATCCGCGCTGAATTGAGTGAAGCACAAAATATCCAAATGGGACTTCTGCCCACAGAAGCACCTGACACGAAAGGGTTTGATGTCGCGGGGATGTCGGTACCTGCGACGCAGGTCGGCGGAGACTTCTACGACTATCTCACTGTAGCAAACGGTCAGACAGCAATAGCAGTGGCGGATGCTGCGGGGAAAGGATTACGAGGCGCGATGAACGCAGTACTGACGAATGGGATGTTATACGAAGTCTCACGTTTCAAATCCGAGGCGGATGTCATTCTCAGCGACCTTAATTCAGGATTAGCCCCACGCATGTACGGTCCAAGTTTCATCGCACTCAACCTCGCGATTCTTGATGAAAATACAAGACAAATCGACTATGCTAACGGAGGACAACCCTATCCTGTTCTTAAGCGCGGGAACGACATAATTGAGATTGAAAACAGCGACCTTCCACTGGGTAGTATGAGAACGGTGGAATATGAATCGGCGACCTTCGATTTAAGCGAGGGCGATATTCTTATCTTTCATACCGATGGTCTGATTGAAGCACTCAACCAAGCGGAAGAGATGTATGGAACTGATCGTTTAAAGGAATCAGTGGCACGCATTCCTGGGGGTTGTAGTGCGGCAGAAGTCGTTGAGCACCTTGTCGTTGATGTCCGCAATTTTGTGGGTGAGGCGGAGCAGTATGATGACATGACAATCGTCGTCATCAGAATCCCATAAAGCTGTAAAGTTCAAAGTGTATCTAAAGTCCGTAAAGTTGCAAGAGACTTCTGATGAAAAAGAACGACTCTTCACAACTTTGAACTTGCAAACTTTCTTGTGCTGACCGCTGACCGCTAATCTACGCATCCCTGAACTCAATAACTGTCTGCCGATATTCCTCAGGAAGCCCGATGTCGAATCGGCGGCCTTTAACAACATATCCTGAAAATCCGTCTGCTTTCCGCAATTCGTCCAAACAGGAAGTGAGTTGGAATTCCCCGCGCTCGCGGAGATTATGGGTGATGTTGCGTTCAAGAAATTCAAAAATCTGGGGCTGAATTACATAGATACCAAACACCGTCAAGAACTGGTCTATATCCATTCCATCTACGTGCAAATGTTCCATCGCATACTCAGCATCCGGTTTTTCGTAAAACTCCGTTACCGAAAGTAGCGAGTTTTCTTCTTCCCAAACCCCACTGACACATCCAAAATTCGACAAGTGTTCAATCGGCGTAACTTTGAGTCCAACGACGCTCTGCCCCACGCGCTCATAAGCCTCGACCACCTGTCGAGCGCAGCACCTTTCCTCATCTGAACCGTAGAGATGGTCCCCGAGCATGAGCAGAAACGGTTCGTTGCCAACCCATTCCCGTGCACAGTAGACAGCATGTCCAAAACCCTCCTGAACGTCTTGCGTAACGAACGTCACTCGACTCCCTAATTCCAATAAATAGTTACAATACGTTTGATTCTCTTTGCTGAGTTTATTAAAGTGTTCAATCGGGGGTGGCGTTTTGAAAAACGACTCAAAGAGTTCAGTATCACCTGGCTGAACGATAAGGCAAACTTCCTCAACGCCTGCCTTCACTGCCTCCTCAACGATCGCCATGATCGCTGGTTTTGCTTGCCCGGCACTGTCAATCACTGGAAACAACTCTTTCTTCATCGCCTTTGAAGCAGGGAACAACCGAGTTCCAAATCCTGCAGCAGGGATGACGGCTTTTCGGACATGTCTACCCGCCTCAATAACGAGCTCCAAACAAGACAGATCCAAATCCCGCTCAATAATCTCAATAACCTTCTGTTGGCTCTCTTTGTCTTTTGCAATAAATTGTGCGGATCCGTCACCTTGCGAACCGACCCCTTTGCCGCCCCAGATATACGGTTGAATCGGTTCATAGTTGAGGACCTTGTGAAGGACGGGTGCCGTCAATTGCGATGGACATGCTGGGATGAGGTGTTTGTCAAACTCCATCTGGGCACGTGTCATGAGCTTCCCAACTGCTTCGGCATCTCCATCGCGGAGTGTCTGATATGCCTCTTGTGTAATCTGCGCGCTTAATGGACCGAGGTAGTGTTGAACATTTCTATCTAACTCGCTTTCCGCAAATGGATAACAGTGATTTAATTGGTTTAATATGAGGCGTGTATCTTTACCAGCACCGAGATCAACAATCACGAGGTACATGTTCTGCGATACATTGAACTCTCGGACATCAATATGGTCCCCGTCAAAGGTCATGAGGATAGGCTGCTGGTATGCACACCCCTGGTCCATCCGTCCACAGCGTGAAGGTGTTGTTGTCTCGCCTCGATAGGCATATTCCATCTCACCGCGCGTCGTCATCTTGAGATCATACGTACGATTAAAGGCACGTGCCACCAAAACACTGATAGCTGCACTTGAAGACAACCCTTTTTTGACGGGCAAATCGGTGAGATAATTATCGATTTCCAACCCTTGGACCCGGTAGTTGGTTAAAATTTGATATGCGACCCCGGCGGCATAACTAAAAAATCCGCCTTTTTCAGCTTCGGCGAGAAGCACGTTACCGTCCATGGGCAGGCTATAGGGACCATGACGGGTGCCATCACTGAGTGTTGTCCTCAAAATTAGACAGGTTGGATGCGGTTTAACCTCGGCATACACACCTTGGTTTGTGCTGGTTATTAACGTATAGCCCTTTTCGAGCGCTGCGTTATTTCGCCGGTGCCCGCCTGCCCAATCACTGTGTTCCCCGAACAGGCAAATTCTTCCCGGCACAAAAAGTTTCATAGCAGCTCCTTAATAAAAATAGTAAAATTTGTTCTTAGATCAACCTCAATTAGACGAAGACCTCGCAATTTTAGTTGAAGTGAAAATTCGTTCAAATGCCTCAGTTGCGGGTTCGCGCTTATGGACTTATGGCATCTTCCCAATTTAATCGCGCCCAGTGACACCTTTGTTGCCACCTACCTGCTTTTAGTGTGGTTCCAAGGGGCAATGCTTCGTTCTTTGCAATTGCAGAAAACTCTTCTATTGCAGTGTCATAATCTTTCTGGTGGTAGGCATTGATACCTATTGTCCTCTGGACTTCTAACGCGAGACTCTGATACTGTTGGGATGTCAACTGGAAGCGTGCTGGTGTTTCTGGCGAATTCTCCTCTTCTAATAGTGCCGCTGCGCGTTGGAAATATCGGTTGCTGCTCTGCCACGCTTCTTCTCTATGCAATAATTCGCCAGCTAAGAGATATGCTAACCACATATCTGGTGCCGTTTGTATACACCTCGACAGGTATACCATCTTTTCCGCCCCATCTTTGGATTCTATTAATGCAGCACGCAATAACTCTGGTAAGGACGAATTTTCTTCCGGCTTCCCAGTTAATTGGGAATCCCAATCCGTTGGCATTGTATCAGAATGAGAGAGTGCTACAATTCGCTTGATACGCCTCAACTCAACCGTTTGGTGTTCTGTTTCAAGCGAGGCATAAGTCTCTAATGCCTTCTCGTGATCATCCTTGAGCCAGTAGATGTCTCCGATTAAGAGCACTGCTTCTGGACTCAATCGTGTGTCCTCCGCAGCTACGACGCGAGTTGCTAACGACAGCGCCTTATCATAATCTTGTATCCGATAAGCACTGTACATTAAGCCGTATAGCGTGCTTAAGTTGTTAGGTTCAGCAGCCAACATCGTTTCAAAGGTTTGGACAGCAGTGACAAAATCTTTTTGGTAGTATGCCTGCCACGCCGTATCTCGCCAAGCAGCCATTTCATGGGCACAGACGCGCTCAAAAACACTCCGCTGCTGTAAACGGTACGTTGTATAGGCTATGTCATTATCCGTCAAAGGGACATTGTCCAAAAATTCGATCCACTCTATTTCCAGTGAATACAAGTCTTTCCCGTAATGCTTCACAAAATTACCGGTTGGAAAAACACTCTTAAATTTTTCTATGCCGTAGGTATCAACAAGAAACCGAACGAAGGAACCAGCCAATAGATAACTTCTCGAACCGGCATGTCCCCAAAATCCGAATCCCATGATGCCTGAAAGGGGTGGTGCGATCTCCATCTGTCGCATCGCTTTTGCCCACTGATGTCCAGTAAGTCTACCTTCCTCCCAATCCGCAGCGACTGCGATTCCTTCATGGAGCCCTATCTTCAGACTCACTTTCAGAGGGGACCAAGGCACAGTAAAGACATGCGCCAATTCATGTTTCAGTACTGGATGCGGAAAACCTTGGGCATGGATGTGAAATCCATAACCGAACGGGTCCTCAACAGATGTATGACGGGCACCAATCAACCGTTTCTTCTGTTCTGGAGAAGCATAAATGTATGCGCGAACCTTTTGAGAAAGCACTTCACCTTCAGGCATGAGATACGCAGAGAGCTGGGCGTACTGAAATTCACAATCCTCAGCCATGCGTTCAATCTCAGTCTCAAGTTCACGTGCATAGAAGATTTCAAAATGCGTTGTTTCTCGGAAGCCGCCGAGTTTTTGAGCGACATCTTCCCGGGTGGGACGAATACCGAGCGCGCCTGCATAAAATTGAAAACCTAATAAGCCAACGATCAATAAATATAGCGGTACGCGTTGTGTAATCGGTCCAACAAGTTTACGCCACCTAAGCTTCGGCATCAATCCTGTTCCCCGGCTCACCTCACAAGTGCTGACGGTAAGTCCCAAAAATAGAAGGCCCCAGAGCAGCGCCTCCGTACGGGCAATCAGGAGGGTGCCAGTTATCCGAATAACGAAATCGTAAATTGGTCCCGGAAAATATCCGAAAGTCGAGTGATACGCGAATACGGGTGGATGAAATATTAGATTGATAACCACTGGGACACAAGAAAGTAGGAGATAACCCAGATACGCTAAATATGCCGCCCACCGTTTTTGAATCCAGAAGCCAAAAAACACACCCACCGCAGTCGCATACAGACAACTGATTAGAGGTAAAATAGCGAAAAACAGAAATCCTTCACCAAAATCGCAATTTTTGACCCGAAAAGCGTTCAGCAAAATTATGGTAAGGGGGAACACGAGCAAACTCGTGTTAAATAGCAGCACATGCCAGAAACACCGGAAGACAATTTGTCGGGGTGGACCGGTAAGTGCCTGCGGACTCCGCTTCATTTGTTGCAGCACTGTTAGTGCTATATGCGCGCCAGCGAAAGAAATACTGAGTGCCATCACGGCGCAAAATTCAAAGGCGAGGATATTAAACAGGGGCACGTTGGCAAGTAGGAATGCCAACATACCGAACACAATGAACCAGAACCAATATGAAAATGACCTATGTACCATAGGTGTCACGTACATCTTTTAAAGATTGTAAAGTAGTGTTTACTGTTTATCTTACTTGGATACCTGCTTCGTGTCAAGCAGAATTTCAACAGGACTTACGTGAAATTTTCTTGCGGTTTTAGATAAAATATGTTAAAATTACGATATTATGGGTGTCTATAGCGCGGTGCAGAGCCGTGCGAAGTGGCACTGGCATAACTCGGAAATCAACATAGGAAGGCTGCGTTTCAAACCCGCACCCTTACAGGAGAAACAACAATGGCAAATGGATTCACAAGATTTTTCAAGGCTATCTGGTACACATTAACGGGCCGCGCACATGAATCTGCGGATAGAATGATGGAAAACCCCGAAGCCGTCAGAGGTGCTTACGAAGATATTATCAAGGACAAAAAGGGGAATATCCAACGCTATAAGGCGGCGATCGGACAACTTATCGCGCTGGTTGAACAGAAGAAGTCCACAGTCCAGAGTTTGACTGATGAAGTTGATCGGTTGGAAGAACTAAAGTCAGGTGCGATCGCCAAGGCACAGCAGACGGCTGCGGCGTTGCAAGGTGAAGGGCTCGCACAGGAAGAAATCAAGCAGCACGCTGAATACACGCGATGTGTTACCGCTTATCAAGACTTCAATTCCAATCTGATGGAAAAAACTGGGCGCATCACGGAACTGGAAAACGAGATTGAAGGTGCACAAGCAGATATTGAATCCCACAAACTGCAGATTACCAGTCTCCATCGTGATTTAGATAAAATCAAGTCCGAACAATCCGAGGCAGTTGCGGATCTGATTACGGCACGGGAACAAGAAGAAATCGCCGATATGCTCTCGGGTATCAGTATGGATGGCACTTCTGCCGAATTGACGCGCATGCGTGAAATACGTGAGAAAGCGAAAGCCCGCTCAACAGTCGCACAGGAGTTGGCTGGCACCGATTCAAAAAGCGAAGAGGAAGAATTCCTCACTGCAGCACGTTCCTCTGCTACCAATGATGAATTTGATGCCTTAATTTTCGGCGCACAGCAAACGGACACACAGACAAAGGCTGAACCCGATAAGGCAAAATCAGACTCGGACTCCGAACTACCGATATAACGCGGCTCTTTTTCGTGCGTTGCAGAAATAGAAGGGGGCGGTAATTCATAGCCGTTAAAAGCCCAACCTACACATTCCGCACAGAAGCCGGAATGCTCATCAATTCAGGAACGTCACGGAGTCTCGTTCTATCTGGAAATATCCACGACCTCTTCTTCATACGCCAGGAAGAGGATACGGATTATATTCCACTTGTCCCCTTTTTAACGCGCAGCTGGGACATCCCTGGGTTCATCCTGATCGTTTACGAACTCAACGGTCCTATACGGTTTGCCCAGGATGCTGATCGGGAAAAAGTTAAGCAGGCATTCAATGTGTGGCGAGGGACAACCGAGCCGGAGTTTGATCCAAATGCGAGCACAAGCAAGCGACGTTCCATTGGATTGTTAGACGCCGCTGCCGAACCTGCTGATGTCCCTTTTACACAGTATATGAACGATGCAATCGGGAGCCCGACGTTAGCACTCGAACTCTTACGTCAGTTTTGTCTGCTCTCCCGAAGCACGAACGCGCAAGGCGAAAAACTACTATCAGAGAAACTGATAATTTTCATTGAAGCGGCAGATATGCTGCTCCCAGAAGGTGAAATTCGGAGTCTATCCCTTCAAGATAGACACCGGATTAGTATCGTTCAGGATTGGATTTCAGACTCCAATTTCATGAATGATAACGACACTGTCATCTTCATCACAGAATCAGCGAGCCTTGTGAATTCTCGGATTATCAGGCTGCCGCAGGTGGTCACCGTTGAGATCCCATCACCAGGGATGCCGGAACGCCAGCACTTCATTTCATGGCTCAACAATACACCGAAATTGGTGGAAAAGCCATTAAACCTCTGGGGCACCCAAACCCAACTTGCGATGCTTACGGCGGGTTTATCGATACAGGCATTGCGTCAACTTCTCCTCTCTGCTCGCTACTCTGGCGACAAATTGCAACCGGAAGATGTGATTAATAAAGTGTCCGAATTTATCCAAGGACAGTTAGGCGAAGATGTTGTAGAGTTTAAGAAACCTGCACATAGTCTAAAAGACATCGTTGGTAACCAGAAACTTGTAGATTTTCTGAAGACCCAATTAATTCCGCGTATCACTTCAACGGGTCCTGATGCAATCGCTGGCATGAGCGTTTGTGGTCCCATCGGCAGCGGAAAAACCTTTATTTTTGAGGGACTCGCCGGTGAACTCGATATTCCGGTGCTGGTCCTCAAGAACATTCGGAGTATGTGGTTCGGACAGACGGATGTTATCTTTGAGCGACTCAGGCGACTGTTGATGGCACTTGTGAAGGTGCTTATTTTCGTTGATGAAGCGGATACACAATTCGGGGATGTCGGGCGGGATGCACACAGCACGGAACGGCGGTTGACAGGCAAGATACAAGCGATGATGTCGGATCCGCAACTCCGTGGCAATATCACGTGGCTCTTGATGACGGCGCGTATCTATAACCTCTCACCCGACCTACGGCGAGAAGGTAGGGTTGGAGATATGGTCGTTCCTGTGCTTGACCCGAGTGGCGAAGACCGAGAGGCTTTCCTTCGCTGGACGCTTGCTAAAGTCATTGGGGATCCGATTTCTGAAGAAGCCGTTGAACAACTCCTGAAATTGACAGCGGACTACTCTGCCGCAAGTTTCGCATCGCTACGTTCCGACTTAGAAGCCGCCAGCCTCTACAAGGGTCGTTTGTCAACGACATCAGACGAAACAAGCGAACTGACGCTCGATGAGATCATCGCTGTCGTCGAAGACCGGATTCTCCCCGACATTGGTCCCATTCGACGTTATCAAACCCTACAAGCTCTTGTCAATTGCACCCGAAAATCCTTACTCCCCGGAGACTACTCCCCTGAGATTCGAGAATCTTGGGTGAAACAGATCGCGAGACTCGAGACCATAGGCGTTACCGGATAGGAAGAAAATGCTGCATTCGCACGCGACACAATTTTGTGTTATAATGCTAATGTGTAACGAACACAGTGTGGTGTTTTATAACAGGGAAAATTAGAGACGAACGCGTAGCCATCATTGAAGTGGAAGTGATCGGCTTAAATCAACGCGCGAAAATTGAGGCAACTCTTGATACCCGATTTACGGGCTATCTGACACTACCAGAGTTTTTAATTCACTACTTAAGGCTACCACAGATTGGTACTCGGCACACAATTATTGCTCACGGAGGGGCAGTACTTCTCGACCTATATCTTGCCAAAGTGATCTGGAACGGTAAAGAACGCGATATAGAAGTTCTGCAAACAGACAAGCAACCGTTGGTTGGTATGTCACTGCTTCGCGGAAGTCGTGTAACACTGGATGTAGTAACACAAATGGTGATGTAACGATTGCCCCTTTGTCGTAGAAAAATCACCCAACCAACAGTCCCAAGTTACATGAGGTAATTAATCCGCTGTGAGTTCCGGCATCAATTGAGAATGATAACCTCCCCAGTCGCTGCGGAACGATACCCAGCACAGATGATCTCCACAGAATGCGATGCAAATTCTGCGTTCATCTCACTTTCGACATCCTT
Source organism: Candidatus Poribacteria bacterium (assembly GCA_028820845.1). Classification (NCBI taxonomy): domain Bacteria; phylum Candidatus Poribacteria; species Candidatus Poribacteria bacterium. The sequence continues at coordinate 86,250 of JAPPII010000124.1, read as the reverse complement.
TTCAATACAATCCAGAAATGCGCCGAATTCGCGTTGTCCATCGTCCCCACTGCCCACATCTATCCACTGCTGTTTAGGCTGCATCCCAATCCCAGCCTGTGTGCTACTCCACATCCCCATCGGATCAAGTGGATGAGGCTCTGGTGGTTCAAACGCCGGTTCAGCAGCGAAGACCTCTAAACGATTCGCTGATGCATCAAATGTCAAAGAGCCTTCAGTGCCGATGAGATGGACTTTCCGAACGCCGCCTTGGGCGTGGCTCTGCCAACCGTAGCGTCCACCAACAATCGTTGCGGTGATCCCGTCCTCTAAGGTTAAGACCAAAGCACCGAAATCCTCAAGTCCGCAGTTGCGATGCTCCTGAAAGAAGTAGTTCGCCGTTCCACCGAAGACCCGCTGCACCCGTTTTTGCGTTAACCAATTCACCATAGACACAGCGTAGACACCGACATCAAACATCTCAGGTTTGGCTTCAACGAAACTGTAGCGTTCGAGAGTCGGTTTTTGGACCCGTTTCTCGCCAACCGGCGCGGTGCCGGGATGTCCCTTGGAGAACAGAACATCGCAATGAATTGCCTGAAGCTGCCCGATACTTCCAGATGTCAATGCCTGCTGAACGGTACGCGCCCAGGTACTATAAATGTTGCTAAACATTTGAGATTTTACACCGTTTTTCTCAACAGCAGTAACAATCTTATCAGCATCTTCCGCGTTGAGTGCCATCGGTTTGTCAAGATAGACATGTTTTCCTGCTTCGGCACATTTTGCCCCGATGCGCCCACGGCGTTCTACATCTGTACAGAGACTGACAATATGTACATCCTCACGTGCCAACGCCTCATCAAGGTCGGCGATGAAAGGTAGATTTAATTCCGCTGCGAGGGAACGCGCTAACGTAATTCGCTCTGGTGGTCCGTCCAATTCATCCGCAAAGGCGACCAACTGACAACGTTCATCTTGTGCGAAATTCGAGGCGTAATTTTCTTGATGCGTGCGATGTCCACCGAGTAAAAGCACACCGTATTTTCCATTCTGCTGCATGTTAACCCTCCAAGGTTATGGGTTGACCGCTTTCAAGCGATTGCGCGATAACCGCTGTTAGTTCACCTGAGCCGTCCAATTCTGGTGGAATGGCGTTCGAGTAATGTCTGCCTATCGGTGTCTCGTGGTAAATGACTCCTTTATTACCAACTAACATAAGGTCAATTGCCGTTTGCACATCAACGCGATTGACGCTTAGCAGTGCCATCTGTCCGCCGACATAGTGAATCATTATGGTAACCTGCGTTGCCTCTGCGTCCCCTTGGGCATAGACGTGCGTCGGCTGTGAGGGTATCCATTCATTTGCGAGCGTAGCAATCTCTGTTCCCGGTGACAGCAAATTCTCACCTTCATTAGCGACATGAAGGACACACCGTAAGAACACTGGACTCCCAATCCGATCTTTCTCAAGTACGGATTGTACAGATTTTTTAAGCAATTCCATTTTTTCTCCTCTCCATATAAGAGCAATCTCCTGTTCATGACACCTCGATCCACAAGATGTGCCAAAAAATGTTGACGCATCCACCACATTATGCTATATTTTGCAGAAACTCACTTTGGCTTAGACTTTTGAATATGGGCTTGCAAGCTGCGCCCTAAAATGCCAAAATTCTCTTAAATTCAATCAGCAGTTTTTAACACTTTTGGAGGAAAACGATGCCATTAAAAACCCTTGAAGAACTTCTTGCAGAAGCGAAGGCAAACGTTGGACACATCTCCACGGACGAACTCACGGAAGCGGAACAATCCGTTGTTATCATAGATGTGCGTGACGAACCCGACTACGATGAAGAACACTTACCGAATGCGGTTTCACTCCCACGCGGATACATTGAACTTGACATTGACGAGGTTGTGCCGGATGCTGACACACATATCGTCACGTACTGCGGCGGCGGTACACGTGCGACTCTTTCTGCCCAGACGCTAAAAAATATGGGATATGAAAATGTTTCAGTCCTAACCGGCGGCTTTCGCGGTTGGAAAGCCGAAGGGTTACCAACTGAGGCATCCGAAGAATAAGTGTTTTGTGTACGTAGATTAGCACAGATAACAGACCTTGTCAACATTACGGAGAAAACATGCACAACAAATATATCATTTTAGCATTGATACTCCTCACGCTTTTCATCGGCGATAGCGATGGGCAAAAGAAACAACTCAATGTCTTTACGTGGGCAGGTTACGTCAGCGATGATATCCGTGAAGGATTTGAGAAGGAATACGGGGTGAGTGTCCTTGTTGACACTTATGCCAGCAACGAGGATCTCCTCGCGAAGTTGTTAGCGGGTGCGACAGGTTACGACATTATCATGCCTTCTGACTATATGGTGTCAATTCTAATCAATCAGGACCTGTTATCAGAATTGAATCGCGATAATATCCCGAACTTCCAGAACATCAGTCCCCTATTCCTTGGCAAATACTTTGATGCTGAAAACAAATATTCCGTCCCCTATACATTCGGCACCGCCGGTATTGCCTACGATTCGACAGTCGTTTCACCAGATCCTGACAGTTGGGCAGTGCTTTGGGATCCGAAATATAAGAATCAATTCAGTATGCTCGATGACCAACGTGAGACAATCGGTGCTGCGCTTAAACTGCTCGGATATAGTTTCAACACAACTGATCCAGAGGAAATCAAAGCGGCGAAAGAGAAACTCATTGACCAGAAACCGCTTGTTAAACAGTACAAGAGCGAAGCGGAAGAACTCCTTATCGCGGGGGATGTTGTGATGGCACATTGCTGGAGTGGGGATGCGTTCCGAGCGGTTGAGACCCGCCCGACGATTCGGTACGTCATCCCGAAAGAAGGCTCCAGCCAGTTTATTGATGCGGTCTGTATTCCGAAATCCGCACCGCATAAGGAACTCGCTGAGCAGTTTATCAGCTATCTGCTACGTCCTGAGGTCAACGCTAAGATTACGGCTTTCACGAAATATGGGACCTGCGTGCCTACAGCGAAAGAATATCTACCGGAACATCTGCGGGCGCACAAATTCATCTATCCGCCGAAAGAGATTCTGGAATCTCTTGAGTGGTTGAAAGACCCTGGAGACTTTACGCGACACTATAACCGGGCATGGGAGGAAATTAAGGCAAAATAGTCAGTCCGCATTTATTTGTAAATCTAAAGGAGAAAAAGTTGAGTAGACCTAATATTTTATTCATCATGTCCGACGACCACGCTTCACACGCTATCAGCAGTTATGGGAGTCGGATTAATCAAACACCGAACCTCGATCGTATCGCAGATGACGGTATGATTCTCCAAAACTGTTTTTGTGTAAACTCCATCTGTACGCCGAGTCGTGCAAACATTTTGACAGGGAAACATAGCCACCTCAACGGTGTTAAGACGTTGTCAGACCCACTTGATGGCAGGAAACCTAATGTTGCGAAGATGTTGCGTGCAGATGGTTACCAGACAGCAATGGTAGGCAAATGGCACCTCGGACACGGTGGCAATGCGGATCCAACGGGTTTTGACTACTGGAACGTCTTACCTGGGCAAGGACTCTATCACGATCCGGTGATGCTTACACCTGAAGGAAGAACGACCCACGAAGGCTACGCGACTGACATTATCACCGATTTCTCGTTAGATTGGCTCCAGAACCGGGACAAGGAGCGACCCTTTTTCTTGATGTGCCATCACAAAGCACCGCACCGACCCTGGGATTCGGATGAGAAGCACGCCCACATGTTTGAGGACGAAGACGTTCCGATGCCGGATAACTTCTTCGACGATTACGCGAACCGTTCAAACGCCGCGAAAGAGGCGAAGATGCGTGTCTTCGGACACATGACTGAAAGCGATCTCAAGATTGATACGCTTGGTCCGCCGCCTGACGGATTGTCTGAGAAGGAACTGGCAAACTGGCAATATCAGCGTTATATTAAAGAATATCTCCGGTGCGTTGCCTCGATTGATGATAATGTCGGACGGATGCTTGATTATCTGGACGCTGAAGGCATTGCTGATGACACTATGATCATTTATACCTCCGACCAAGGCTTTTTCTTAGGTGATCACGGTTGGTATGATAAGCGTTTTATGTATGAAGAATCTTTACGGATGCCTTTCCTTGTTCGCTATCCGCGTGAGATTCAAGCCGGTAGTTCGTCAGATGCAATGGCGTTGAACATAGATTTCGCAGAGACTTGGCTCGACTACGCAGGGGTCTCAATCCCAGATGATATGCAAGGCACGAGTTTACGCCCTATCCTTAATGGTGAAACCGCAGACGATTGGCGGACCTCAATGTATTACCGTTACTGGATGCATCTGACACATCACTATGTCCCAGCGCACTACGGGATACGGACGCATCGCTATAAACTCATCTATTACTACGGCGAGGCACTCGGTACAACGGGCTCTATCGATGAACCGAAAGAGCCGGAGTGGGAACTCTTTGATCTGGAGAAGGACCCGAACGAGATGTGTAGCGTCTACGACGATCCGACTTATGCAGATATTGTTACCGAATTGACAGCGGAACTCTATCGCCTCAAAGCAGAGGCAGGGGATGAGGAGTAGTTGTTAGTGGTTGGTTCTTGGTTTTTGGTTAAGAGAACTCTGGTGGTAATCGACACCAGACCGGAATCTTCAGGGACGGTAAAATTGTTACAAAAACCTTTTAACCCACAACTCAAAACTTAAAACCCATAACCTAAAGGAAGGGATAAAATGGCAACTCAGAACCCGTTAAGCAAGATTGCACCCGGTATGAAAGTTACGGCACAGATGTCGCCGGAACCGAGTGAGGCTGATCTGCAGCTTGCTAAGCAGATGGATGTTGAATACGTTGTCCTTTGGACGAACGGCGAAAATGCGAACTACGACTATTTCATGAGCCGTCGTGAGATTTTCGAGAACGCTGGACTCAAAATCTACGGATTCGGCAACAGTGATGTCCACAATCAGGACGGAATCGTGCTTAACCTGGAAAACCGAGATGCGAAGGTTGAACAGTACAAACGCTATATTCGTGATCTCGGTAGAGCCGGGATTCCGTATACGACTTATGCACACATGGGGAACGGCATCTGGAGTACTGAGCGTGAAACCACCCGCGGCGGTGCAAGCGCGCGGGCATTTAACCTTGATGCTGCCGATGTAGGACACTGGGGCGGTAAACACTATGGGATGCCGCTCTCACACGGTCGCGAGTTTAGTGAAGAGGAAATTTGGGATAACTACGCTTATTTCATCAAGCAGGCGGCACCAGTGGCTGAGGAAGCCGGTGTGATGATTGGAATCCACCCTGACGATCCGCCCGCGGTACACCTCGCTGGTATTCCGCGATGTATCTTCAGCAGTTTTGAAGGCTATAAACGCGCGCTGGAAATTGCTGATAGTCCGAATGTCGGTATGTGTTTCTGTGTTGGCTGCTGGTTAGAAGGTGGCGAACTGATGGGCAAAGATGTCATTGAATCGATCCGCTACTTCGGTGAACGGGGCAAAATCTTCAAAGTCCATTTCCGCAATGTAGATCAACCGCTTCCGCATTTCGTCGAAACTTTCGTCGATAACGGCTATCAGGATATGTACGAAGTGGCGAAAGCACTCCGCGAAGTCAACTTCAACGGCGTATTGATTCCAGACCATATTCCACAAATGGGAGGCGACGGTCGCATCGGAACGGCGTATACGATCGCCTATATGAATGCACTCGTGAAGCGGGCGAATGAAGAGGTTGCCGGGTGAGGATATTTGCGCGAATCGCCTTCCTCATATTGAGTTTCCCGTTGATAGTAGCGGCAGATACGGACAGCTTGGACTGGCCAGATTTTCTCGGTCCAGCGCGAAACGGCAAGTCACAAGAGAAGATAGAAATCGCGCCATGGAGAAACACGGGGCCTCCGGTCATCTGGCACAAGAAGGTTGGCACCAGCTACGGGGCACCTACCATCGCAGACGGACGATTATTCATGTTCGCTCGTCATGACGACATGGCGCGCCTCACCTGTATGGAAAGCGACACCGGTACGGAACTTTGGCGATTTGAATACCCCACAGACTACGAAGATATGTACGGATACAACAATGGACCGCGGTCTTGCCCCGTCATTGATGGTGAACGTGTCTATATCTTCGGTGTTCAGGGAAAGTTACACTGTCTGAGCGTTTCAGATGGGACGCTATTATGGAAGGTGGATACGGCGGCGCGTTTCAACGTCGTTCAAAACTTCTTCGGGACGGCTTCAACCCCCATCGTTGAAGGCGATATCCTCATTGCCCAAATTGGGGGTTCTCCACCGGGAACGCCGAAAGACGTTTGGGCATCAAACGGTAAGCCCCCACCAAACGGCACCGGTATCGTCGCATTCAACAAACACACAGGCGAAGTGGTTTATAAAATCACTGACCAATTAGCGAGTTACGCCAGTCCTATCACGGCAACAATTGATGGGCGGCGTTGGGGATTCATGTTCGCCCGCGATGGACTCGTCGGTTTTGAACCGACCACTGGGAAATTCGACTTTTACTATCCATGGCGTTGCGCAAGGATTGAATCCGTTAACGCCTCATCTCCTGTCGTTGCAGATGATCTCGTCTTTATCAGTGAATCTTACGAGGTCGGCAGTTCGGTTCTCCAAGTGTATCCGGGTGGCTATAAAGTTGTTTGGAAAGATTCGCCGCGCCGCGAGAAATCAATGAAACTGCACTGGAACACGGCGATCCACCACGAAGGCTACCTCTACGGTTGTAGCTCCAGACATTCTTCTGGTGGGGAACTTCGGTGTGTAGAGATGAAAACAGGTAAGGTCGTATGGGCACAACGCGTTAACGAACGGGCTTCACTCCTCTGGGTGAACGACTATTTCATCTACCTCGGTGAATACGGAGGGTTGATGCTGCTCAAATGCACACCTGAAAAGATGGAGATCCTCTCTGAAGCAGTGCCAAGAGACGAAAATGGCAGACAATTTATAGAATATCCGGCATGGTCGGCCCCTGCCTTATCAAACGGACTGTTATATGTTCGAGGCAAAAACCGATTAGTCTGTTTCGCACTCACGCCCCAGAAAGACTGAAAACCGCGTCCTCTTGCTACGGCTTCCACAAGGTCGCCTCAATGAACCGTTCACCGTCGGGTTCCTCATCAAAATAGTAAGCGGTTACCACAGTTCCATCGGGACGTTGAATCGTACGTGGATAGCCGACATCGTGGTCGCCGCCGTTATCGCGCAGAACAATCTCTTCACCCCACGTCTCACCATTATCACTGCTCAACTTAGCGCAAATCCGATGCGGTGCATCCCGATAGCCGTAGATAAGGCACAACCTTCCGTCATGAAGAAGAGTGAGGGTTGGCGGGTTCCCACCCCGTCCCGTATCATCTACAGGTTGATTCATGTAGTCCCACGTTTTCCCGTTGTCCTCTGAAGCATAAAGATCAATCCAGTTTCTGCGTTCATGCCAGTCCGGCCGTGTATAACCGCTCGCATCACGACAACGAACCGCCACGAGAATCTTTGAATCGGATAACCTAACACTTGCGGGCATAATGGCGAACCCTTCGGGTTCCGGTCCAATCTGAGATAGCAACGAAAAAGATTCACCACCATCGGTTGACTGTGCGCAGAATATCAAGCCTTCTTCACCGTCCGATTTTGACGCGGTGAGGAATACCAGACATTCGTCTGGACTGGAAACAAGATAATCTGTCCGAGCGGCGACACCGGTATAACCGAACATCGGGAGTCGGTATGGGCCGCTCCAACTTTTGCATCGGTCTGTAGAGGTGTAAAACCACGAGTACGCCCCGGCTCTCAGTCCGGATCTGCTGCACATCATCGCAAAATCTGGGTGTGTAAAATCAACGCGTTGCGGGGTATCGAACGCTGCCTCCGCTTTGAGTCTATGCTGTTCTTCGACGTGTTCATCTGCGGAGAGTGTGCCTCTGGCGGGCAGGCGACAGGGCGTTTCTGAGACGCTCCATGTCTCACCACCATCTAAACTGCGTGCCTGCATCCCGACGAAGGGTTTATCGCGGTCTCGGCGATGGAAACCCCCATCGGATTTGTGATACCCAACCGTGAAACCGACAATGATTTCGTTGTCATAAGCCCATATACCGTAATTCGCTGGCCAACCGGCGTAACGACCCGGTTCGCGATAGAGTGTAACTTGTCGCATAATGATTTTCTCCCTTCTGTTTTTGATAAAAACTTTAAAATTAAAAGTAGGGTTGGGTAACCCAACCCCTACGTTGGTACATCGGATAACACAAACTATGGTGGATTTTAGAATTACTTGGACATTCTGTCTCGGCGAGGTTAGGAAACCTCGCCTACCGCGATTGATAGGGTTAGCTTAGTAAGCGGGCGGTTTCACGCGATACGATGAATTCCTCGTCTGTGGAAACAACCAGAATCTTAGCACGACTATTGTCGGCAGAGAGGTCGGATTCTCCGGTACACTGCTCGTTTTTCACGGGATCTAAGCGAATCCCGCACCATTCTAACCCCTCACAAATCTTCGCACGCGCTATTGGGTCCTTCTCCCCAATCCCCCCCGCAAAAGCGATGACATCGACACCACCGAGTGCGGCGATATACGCGCCGATATACTTTTTCACGCCATAACAGTATGTATCCAATGCAAGGCGCGCCTTATCGTTCCCTGATTCTATTGCCTCCTCCACATCTCGCATATCGCCACTCGTGCCGGAAATGCCCTTCACACCGGAGTCCTCAATCAGTTGACGGCGGATTTCATCGGTAGAGAACCCCTCTTTGTCCATCAGATACAATACAGCAAAGGCATCCAGCTCGCCGCATCGAGTGGATTGAATCATCCCGTATTGCGTTGAGGTCCCCATTGACGTATCAATAGACTTTCCATCCTTGATAGCGCAGAGAGACGAACTGCCTCCGAGGTGGCAGGAGATAATACGGAGTCCGTCTCCCGATTCACGTCTGAGGAGTTGCGGCACGCGTTCGGAGATATATCGATGTGAGGCACCGTGGTAGCCATATCGACGAATGTCGTGTTTTTCCACCCAGAATCGTGGCACACCGAATTCGGCGGCGTAATCTGGAATCGTCTGATGAAACCACGTCTCAAAAACAGCAACGAGCGGGGTTGTGGGGAGGAGTTCTTGAAACGCACGGATAGAGGCGATATAGGCAGGGTTGTGCATCGGTGCGAGTGGCGTTGATGCTTCAAGCGCGGCTATCACATCTTCAGTAATCCTTGCTGAACGCCAGTAACCTTTGGCGAGAATGGTTTTGAACCCGACACCATCGAGCTGCTCCAGATTTGCGAGGCATCCGACTTCGGGGTCGGTGATTAGGCGAATTGCGTGCGCAATTGCGCCGGTATGTGTGGGTGCATCTATCTCGCCTTCAACGGCTGGTTTGCCCGGCACGGCATGCGTAAAGGCTGATGGTGAATTGCCGATTCGTTCCACGCCTCCCTTGACAAGGGAAGCTGTTGTCTCCATATCAATAATTTGGTATTTGAACGAGGTACTTCCTACATTCGCACAGAGTATACGCATTAAATTAATATTTCCTATTGCGGATAACAGTAGATTTTAGGATTGCTGAGACAAGATGAACCGGCGAGGTTAGGAAACCTCGCCTACCATGGGGTAAAGTAATTACAGATCAGGGAAACGTAGGATTCGTTTTGCGTTTCCACCCATAATGTCTGCTAACTCTGACTCGGTTAAACTCGGCATGAGTTTCTCGATAACAGTTGTGAGTTTATCGTAACCCGGATCCTCCAAGATCCATGGAAAATCGGTTGCCCACATCAATCGTTTGGGTCCGAAATCGTTCAGCAAGTTCCGGTGCCAGCCCGCCGAATCTTGATAGGGAAAACCTTCCTTACTGAATGCGTACTGACCAGAGAGATGCACGTTAACATTTTCAAATCGCGCCAAACGATATGTGGTGTGCATAGCGAGGTTGTAACTTGATACTTGGATTTGTGGACGACCGAGTTCATCCCAACTAAATTTACCTTTGCCTGGTGTCATGCCGAGATGATTTAGCACAATCCGCACTTGTGGAAACGCTTGTATTAGATACGGAAGAAGGTGCGCCTCAATCGCCTGTGGATAGAGCCAGAGGACACAATCGTGTTCAGCAGCATATTCCCAGATAGGATAGGTTTCAAATTCGCGGACTTCCATTTTTGCGAAAACATCACGGGGGCCGCCAAATGTCGAGAGCCGAAATCCAATAATGCCGGTGTCATCCGTCAATCGCGCCATGTGTTCGGCAGGATTCGGATGGTCTTGTGGAATAAGCCCAATCCCCAAGAACCGTTTTGGATAATCTTTGAGGCATCGTAAGAGGTAACGGTGCTGCTCCAGACTCGTGCCAGCCATCTGGACAAGAACCGCCTGATCAATCTGGTTTTGCTCCATCTCACCTAATAACTTCTCAACGGGTTCCTCACGCTCCGCCGGCCAGACATCACTTGTTTCACGCGGAAATTCGGGTGAGGCTTTCGCGAATACGTGCAGGTGTGCATCAATCCGTGGCATAGAACAGGTCTCCTTCGTTTAGTCGTCCAAACTAAACAATTTACGACGCTCTGGCGTTTGGCAATAGGATGCGATGGATGCAAACCGGTCGGGTGCGACGCGTTCGGGTGTCCGTTTCTCATAAATCAGTATGATCGATTTCCGAGGGACATCCGAAGCGTTATCCATTGAGACGTGCCAGCCGTACGAGTTGAACATGATTGCGGTTCCTGCTTTACCGGGGAACGTTTTATGTCCGGGCATACTCTCTTGGTGAAGCGGACGCTTATAGGGACCCGCGCCTGGTTTGTGACTACGGGGTACAAAAGCGAATTCACCGCATCCGGGAAGGACATCGTTCACATAGATTTGTACCTTAATGTGAAGCGGATTGCTCTGTGCGACATCTGGGTGCCATCCGGTATAACTCACGGGCCAAGGGGCTACCGTCCGAACCTGCGGCGCCAATATAATCAGATCGTGGTCTGTGAAATCCATCAAGGCACCGTAGTAACTCGGATAATCGACAATATCTATGAAGATTGGGTCCTTGTCAAACGGATTTGGGATGTCGTAAAAGGTTGCTGCGGCTTCGCCGGCTTCAACCCTATCCAACCATTCCTCTTTGCATACATCTGCCCAATAATCAAAGGCGGTTTGAAGCCTTTTGAGATCTTCCCCTTGAATCGCGTCTTCAAAGACGAGATACCCTTCTTCTTCCCACTGTTCCTGCTGTTCGGGTGTCGGTAGAATCATAATTTCACCTCTACTGTCCGTAAAGAGTGCCGTGGCTTAAGAAACCTTGCCTCTGCCTGCGATCTGCCAAATTGCCTCAATTTTACCGTCTCGGATACCTACAAGTTCATTGTGAAGGTTGCTCGTCATCCCTTGGTGCAGTGGGATAACGGAGAGTTGCTCACCGACCTTAAATCGGTGTGAACATTCACTGACATCCACATGTCCATGCTCAACGGACATACCGTAAATTTTGGCATCTGGATGTTCAATGATATGTCCATAAGGGGTCGGCGGATAACTGGCAAACGTCTTTTGTCCGCCGTCAATAATAATCCGTTCCGGGGTTGGTGTACTGACGACGGTCACAATAACGCGAAGGACACACCGCTCCGGCGACAGCATGCCTGATCTCCCGACGCGAGTCATGCCTTCGTAGACATAAGAGCCGCTACGGGTCTCGGTACAACTGAGTTCTTTCGATGCTGCTTCAGAACCTGTACCGCCGCCACTGATAATGTTCACAGGGATTCCGTCATGAGCGAGGAGATCAAGCGTCTCTGCAATAAACGGTTTTGCCCGGAGGTTGCTTGGATACGTCATCACGCCTTGGAAATCAATGCCGCCCATTTTCATAATCTTCCGCGCGAGATGTTGTGCTGCCTGCGGTGACTGCACGCCACAGCGACCACTTCCCGTATCCAACTCCACAATAACAGGCACAACGCAGCCATCAGCAGTTGCTTGCTGAGAGATACCGTTTGCGGTCTCTTCTGAATCAAGCGCGACAGTAACTTGTGCGCGTTTCACGAGTGCGGTTAAACGTCTGAGTTTGGGTTTGCCGACGATGTTATAGGGGATAAGGATGTTGTCAAGTCCGGCATCCACCATAACCTCTGCCTCGCCTAATTTCTGACAGGTAATCCCTTGGGAACCGGCAGCGACTTGTAATTTAGCAATCTCTGGCACTTTGTGCGTTTTGGTGTGAACGCGGAGTGGAATGCCGAGTTGACGGCAATGTGCTGCCATACCTTGGATATTTCGTTCAAGCACATCCAGGTCTGCAGCGAGTGTCGGTGTATCTAAATCAGCGATGTTCATCGTTTTCCTCAGTGAACTGGTTTCTGCGTTTAATTTACCCCTTATGAAGTTTTCTGTCAAGTTGGATTAATTGAAATTATTGGAGAATTGAATGCCTCTGGTGGCTCGCCTACAGACGGTTTACCTTTGATTTTTTAGAAAAAAACAGTTACAATAGTTACATCTGGTACATACAGAGATTGCTTAACACTGTGTGATTTTCGCTGAGGAGTGAATTAAAATTGAGACGATTGATTGTTGGGATAACAGGGGCAAGCGCGGGTATCTATGGTGTCCGATTGCTCGAAGTACTGACGCAGCATGAGGATATAGAGGTACATCTGACGATTTCTGCGTCGGGTGTGCGCGCTTTGTGGGAAGAACTCCAAATTAAGATAGACCCTGATAATTTCGAGTTGGAATCGCTTATCGGCGTATCCTCGCCGAGCGTTATCTACCATCACGAATCGGATATTGGTGCGTCAATCGCGAGTGGTTCTTTTCGTACGGAAGGGATGATCGTGGTGCCGTGTAGTATGGGGAGCATCGCCTCTATTGCAACAGGTATATCAAGGAATCTGATTCAGCGCGCTGCGGATGTGTGCATCAAGGAAAATCGCAAACTTGTACTCGTGCCACGCGAGACTCCTTTGAGTTCTATTCACCTCGAAAACATGCTGAAGTTATCTCGGATGGGGGTATGTATCTTACCGGCGATGCCGGGATTATATCACTTCCCGAAAACCGTGGATGATATGTTTAATTTTGTTGTGACAAAGATTTTAGATCAGTTTGCGATAGACACGCAACTCATCCAACGATGGAAAGAATAAGTGATCCCCACGACTACACATATCTATCCCGATTTGATTCGATTGTAACGAACCTGCCACAATAACCAGAATACCGTTGGAATAAGGGGGAGTACTACCATTCCCCCGAGAATGATACGAACGTGAAACTGATCTAACAAGGCACCGACGACCGCCGTGGCGACACTTCCCATGAGTGTAAAAAGCGCAAATTCCGTGCCGAAGATGCGTCCCCGGATCTCATTCGGCGCATTCTGGAGGAGGAGCTGCGTTGAAAAGACCCATATAATCCCACCGCCAATGCTCCGGACGAACCCACCGATGAGTACAATTGTGAGATTATAAAGAGGGGCAGTAATAAGAACCCCAACTGCGCTAATCAGGTAGCCGATGCTAATGCTTATCCGAAGGAGCCTATCTTGATCACCGATCCAATGTCGTGCAAGAATAGGTCCAAGACCGCTACCGACTCCGTTTACACCATATATGAGACCTAAGCTGATTGCGCCACCAACGCCGATGACAAAGTAACTGTTGGCGATTTCTATTTGTACAATCTGAAATCCTGAAGAGAGGAGGAGGGCTATGGCTGCTTTATGCATCGCGATAAAAAGAATATCGGGATGCTGGAACATGTAGCGTAAGGCACTTAACTTTGCCCGGGTCGGGGTCCCTGGCACGGCAGACGGGGGACCGGGTAGTCTAATTGGAAGTAGAAAAGCGGCCGAAACGAAAAAGGTTAATCCATCAAGAATAAAAGCCGTCTGGCTGCCAAAGAGTCCGGTTGTTAAACCGCCAATCATTGCACCAACAGCAAGCATGACTGACCAAGTGGCAGCACCGAGGGCATTGGCAGTGCCGAGTTCTTGTGGAGAAGTGATGTCCGGTAGGATCGCGCTCCGGGCAGGACTGAAGAAGCCGCTGACTGCAAACAGAAGTGCCGTGAGGGCATAGAGCAGCCAGACGTGGCTTTCGTCTTGAACAAAAAGGAATCCGAAAACAATGATGGCACGGGCAACGTCAGTAATGATTAAGAGGTGTTTCCGGTTGTATCGGTCTGCACAGATCCCGGCAATCGGGGCAATGACAAAGGGTGCGATCATCCGAATTGTGAACAAGAATCCCAGAGCGAGTCCTGACCCCGTTAAGTCAGCGATTAATATTGCAGAGGCGATTAAGTTAAACCAATCACCGAGTAGGCTAACGACCTGCCCTGCCCAGAGGCAGCGGAAGTTGCGGTTGCGGCGGATGAGTTCAAAATATCCGACTGGTTTCTCAATCTCCGGCTGGCGTTCCTCTGCAGGCTTTGTTGGAGAGCGTTCCTGTTTAGACAATTAGAGATTCCACCGTTCGTTGATCGGTTTCTGGTAGACTTCCATATTCCCTGCCACGACCTCTTCATAGTCAACAATTGCAATTTGAACCGCCATAATGTTCCCCTTTTCGGCAGAAATACCAAGTACGATATAGGTTAGCATATCACAGATGCTTTTCTTTCGCAAGGTGTGTTTGGGTGTTTTGGTGTTAGGGACAAAGGAACACTCGAAGAGGATACCACCATAAAATCAGAATTCAGTCCGATGGGTTGTATGTTACCGGATTGTGTATGTTACCGGGTCGTCTCCGCATTCCGCTTCTGTAATTGTTAACTCTTCAGCATCTGTATAAAATATCATTTGAATTCCGTCATCATCGCCGCGATGACCATGGAGCAGTGAAACCCTATCCTTCTCGTAAGTGTTTCCGTTCTCGTCTGTGATAGTAATAGATTCACAATAAGCTTCAAGATCAAGGGTATTCGTTCCAGGCTCCCCTAAGGTGAAACCCTGTATTTCAATTATCCATCTATTCTTGCCGTCGTTGTTATTTGTAGTGACGGGATCAGTGACGGGATCAGGGACGGGATCAGGGACGGGATCAGTGATGGGAGTAGTGATGGGAGTAGTGACGGGATCAGTGACGGGAGCCGGGTCTGGTGAATTCACAACAACTGCGGGATTGACGATAGGCGGTGGTGTGCTATCAACGACGGGTTCCAATTGTCCTGTACCTGTGGTATCGAATACAGGCGCGGTGTTATCAATCACAGGCTCCGGTTCTTCAGTTGCAGCAGCGAACACAGAACTAGTAGGGGCTTGTAGACCTACCGGTGTTTCACCTGATACAGTCGAGCTGCGAATGGCACGGACGACGGGAACGCCATCGCGATAAAAGACGTAGACCGTCCTCCCCGTGTAGAGATGGATATGCGGACGCGGGTTCAGAGGGTCTTGTGGACCTTGCGGGATAAGTTTGACACAAGAAGAACCAACGCCATTTTCAAAGCACAGGTCTCCGTCTCCGGTAACCGTGAGATAATCGTCCATCGTTGGGGTGACAATGGAACCTGTCCATGGAGTGTCGGCACAACTCATAAAGGTGAGTGTTATGCTGAAGACACCTGCGGCATATATGAAAAATATGAACGGATTGTAGCGTTTCATAAGGACTCCTTATAACGAATGGTAAAAATAAGAGCACACTTCCATCCCCCTGGTAGGCGAGGTTTTGCGGTGTCCTCGCTTAATTAAATGCAACGTGCATTCCTAACCTCGCTTATATTTCGAGTTTGCACGTTTGTGCATATTTGGGGTGAACGACTGGATATCGCTCTCAATTTCTGAAAGGTTTCAGATTAAAAGAGACGGCTTCCGGATCGGTTGGGACGTGTACTGCGTTTATATAGAAAGTCGCAGTGTTATCTGGAATCAACAACTCAATGACTATCGTCAATTCCAAGGCATCTGTTTCAAGTGTGAAGTCGATATCAGGAAAGTTCTCCGTTTCCGCATCGGCGGTATCGTGGCGTGTCCATGTTGCGATTTTTACGTCGTCTGCGGTATCCTCAGGCACTTCTATACCTTCAACGGCTCTGACCTTGTTTTTCCGGAGTCTATAGTTTGTTCCAGCGCGTGTGTCCGGGTAGTAGACGTGGAAACGCCAGTATTTAATGGCAATGTCTATGTCTGTATTAATGACTTCTTCAGTTTGAAGCAAGTTTTTGAGAGTTTCCGTGGTATCCAGCACTGCTTCAGCCAATAGTATCGGTTTTTCTTCATAAAAGAAGACATAGGTGAGATTTTCAGCATGGATATGCAGAACCGGGGATGGTGCTTCAGGTTCAGGATCAGTAGGTGGTGGCACCACTGTGAGGCAGGTTGAATCGGTAGTATCTTCAAGGCAGACGGTATCTGCTCCCGTAGATTTAACGATCTGTTCTATCTGTTGAACGGTGAGGATTTCACCTGTTGGTACGGGTTCCCCACATCCGAGAAACATGAGGATTATAGCGAGTGGAACTCTCGTAAGGCTTGGAATGACACGGGTATGACATCTATGTGCGAACCTGTTCAAGTTTATCTCCTTAATATTTGATTTTTTTAAACAACAAAGCGTCCTTAAGGAAACGCAGAATGTTCGTCCAAGTTTCAATATTTTTCATTTACAGCGGCAGCACCGCTGACCAGCGAGGGTGTTTGCTGAGTCGCAGGGGTCGAAGTGCAATTCAATGCAAGAGGTTCTCCTAGAAGGTTTCTCTTGCATTGAATTGCACTTGTAGTGTTGATAGATAAATTGGTTCTTTAGTACTAAGGAAATTCTATTCCTTGTTTTCGGCACATCTTGCGGATCTTGTTAATCGCGCCGCCTATCTGCTTCCCGTTTCGTGTGATACCAAAGAGGTGTTGACTGACGACACGCCGGGAGATGCCGAGGATAGAACCAATCTCTTCTTGGGTTTTGCCCTGGTAGAAGTAGAGTTGGACGCACTCGGCTTGGCGGTGCGTTAGATCGTTTACAATAATTTGATGGATCTGTTCTAAGACCGCTTGACGTTTGAGACGACGGGCTATTATATATCCGTTATCAGGTGCTTGATACCAAAGACAATCTTCTGTCGTAAACTCATCGAAATATTCCGGTGGGACCGGAATTTCCCAAAATTCAGGATTAAATTTGGGCATAGATAGAGCGACTCCTCACGTATGAGGCGACTGCGCCTATGCCATTTCAATCAAAGCGTCGATAATGGGCAGAGGCACCATCGCCCTGGACTGCATGTTTTTAGACGAAGGGTAGCGTGGTTCAAACGTAGCATAATGGTTACCTCCTCCTTTTTGTCTCTCTTTGTAGTTTAGCACGATTGAAAAAATTAACAACATATTGGCAAAGATTACGCTTTGCTAATTGTACGGGATAGTATACCAAAAGATAGAAAAATATGCCATGAAAATTTAGTTCAGTGTGATCTCATTCTATTCTAAAAGCAACGCATAAGAAAAATAAGGGACAGAGGGGTTTCAGCCCCCCGTCCCTTTCCAAAGCGTGCGACACTCGGTGTCACACCACAAGGGTGTAACACTAAGTGTCACACCTCCTCTGGTTTGCTAACATAATAAATTCCTCCTTTTTTTCGCTTGCCACAATACAGCGGCAATAGGATACCATCGCCATTCAAAAAATGACAACGATTCGTTTATACACATTTTCGGATGCACTTTTGGGTATTTTTTTGAAAAAAAATAGGGCTATTTATTCAGGAGAATCGGCGCGGTTAAGAAACCGCGCCTACCAGAGTAAGATAGCGGAAGAACTAAGTTAAGAAGACGAGGTTGATAAACCTCGCCAGCGGTATAGACAATTCAATTTTCCTCATCAAAAAACGCACCAAGCGGGGCACTGAGTCGTGGGGAGGCAGATACCTCGTCTATCGGCGTGTCGCCTTCCCATTCGCTCCGTTCAATGCCCATGGTGTAGGTCTGTCCTGCAGTATCTGTGTAACCGAGGTAGCGGAACCCTGCATTTTCAAAACATACCAGTGCGGGTCCGTTGTCAACGGATACTTGTAGCGTGATGTGTTCAGCTCCGAGTTGCTCAAAAGCGTAGTGAGCGGCTTCAACGAGTGTATCTGTGCCATATCCCCGGGCACGATAATCGGGTCGAATGACGACGAATTTGATGGTAACGGTATCTTCATCGTGCTGGAGAAGGATAAATCCGATGAGAAGTCGGGTCGTACGGAGTTCAATAGCGAAGGCACGTGTCTGTTCTTGTGCCATCCAACGATGCCAATCCTCAAGAAAGGTTTCAAACGATACTGGCGTTGTGTAAAGGTATTTTCTGATGGTCGGTCGGCTGATCCACGCCCAAATTTGGCGAAGCTCATTCTCCGTGGTGTGCCGAAAGTGGATGCCCCCACTATGAAGACGTTCGAGTTGGTACAACTCGTTGCGCAATCCTTCGAGCTGTGCTGAGTGCATACCGACTTGGGCACCCGCAGCACGAACTTTCTGCTGCTTCGGACGATCTACGAATTGTGCCTGTTTCACTCGGTTTTCAAAGTACCCAAGTTTCTGTTCGCTTCTCTCAATAATACGCATCAGGTTTTGAATTGCGTTCGCCCATTTCTGAGGATCAGCGTCTACGTCGTCGTGTCTTTCGATCGGTTCGTTTCTTATCTGAGTTTCGTTCATATCTCCCTTCCTTAAATCCGGAGATCCGGAGATAGCTTTCATATCGGAGCGGGTTGATGTCCCCAGTTTCGACTGCCCGCTTAACGGCGCAAGCCGGTTCGTGTTGGTGTGTACACGCGGCAAACTTGCACTCCGGTATATAAGTCCGCATCTCTGGGAAATGGATATCAAGCCCCTGTTCGTCATCAATTTCAAGCAAACCGAGGGTTCGGATGCCCGGTGTATCGGCGACGAAGCCCCCGAATTCGAGCGGTAAGAGTACGACTTCAGTTGTGGTATGTCGTCCTTTGTGTATGCGGTCATCGACCTCGCCCGTTCGGAGTTGTAGCCCGGGCTGCAATGCATTGAGCAACGAAGATTTTCCAACACCTGATGAACCTACAATCGCTGAAATGCTATTTTGCATCACTTCGCGCAATTTGTCAATGCCTATACCGGTCACAGTACTTGTATAAACCACTTTATAGCCTAATTCTTCATATAAATTGAGTTCGCGCTGTACATTCTCGAATTTCGCTAAGTCGATTTTGTTAATACAGATGACGGGTTCAACATCAGATGCCTCTGCGGTAACGAGGAATCTATCAAGCATGCGAAGTTTGAGGGTAGGATGGCGTGCGGCGAAGATGATGAGTAACATATCGAGGTTGGCGACGATGATTTGCCGCCAACCGTCCATCCGGGTGCGTCCGAACTGCGTGTCGCGTGGAAGACCTTCCTCGATATATCCGCTCTCTTGTGTAGACGCTGTTGCCGAGATACGGACCCGATCACCGACAGCGACTAAATCGACATAGGGCATCTCTTTTGTCTCATCAAGTCTCCGTTTTTCATCCTCAATGAGTTGGTGGCGCAAGACACAGGTATAGCATTGATTGCCGACCTGCACCTCGTATTCGCCACCGCGCGCTTTGATTACAATGCCTTCCATAATTAGGTTTGCCTGTCGGAGACGCGTTGCTTATGTGCGCATTAAGAAAAAACAGGCTGTTACTCCTTTTTATACTTGCACGGACGTGATCGCATGAAACGCAGCGTTCTCCAGGAAAGGGTGTGCGTAGCGGAAGATCCTAAGCACCCGGATCCCGCCAAACGATGCGTCCACGCGTGAGATCATACGGAGAAAGCTCAACGGTAACCTGGTCGCCGGGGAGGACCCAGATTTTGTGCTGCATCAGTTTACCGGCAAGGTAGGCGACCACCTTGTAATCGTTATCCTCTAACTTCACGTGAAAGAGATTGCCGGGTAAAGATTCCAACACTGTTCCAAGCACCCGGATAGCTGTATCTTTAGTCATAGTTTCAGAAGTTTCGGGCGTTACGTGTTCATTTTTCATTTTTCTTTCTCCTTTTTTGATAATACTTTAGTTACTCTTAACATTAATTTGGATGTACTTTGTTAACGAATTGTTCGGAAAAAAGTTGACATAGACATCTGAAAGTTGTAAAATACAGAAGTGAAAGATTGAACTTTCCAAGTTTCGCTATAGAAAAAGGAGAAACAGACAATGAGCGAATCCTTACCTCTTGTAGCCTATCCCGACCTCGAGAGCCAAGTCACAGCAATGGAGGAAGACGGATATGCCTATCTACCGACGGTTATCGAAGGGGCACAACTGGCGGAACTTCGCGCCGCGATGGACAGGTTAACGGCTATTCCTGAGAGTTTTGATAGGCACGGTACACCAGAAAATGGGAACGGTTTCCTCAACAAACATATTAATAATGCCTTCAATCGCGATCCGGTCTTCCTACAATATCTCGACATGTCTCCCGTCATTGAGTTAGCAGAGGCAGTGCACGGCGAAGACTGCCATGTCATCGGTATGACAGCATGGGTAACAGGTCCGGGGCGTCCTGATCAAGGTTTACACACAGATTGGTTGCCGATTCCACTGCCAGCGGATATTTTAGAGGACCCTCGCGTCAAGGTCCCGATTTTCATCACAACTGCACACTACTATCTGGACGATCTCTACGAAGACCTCGGTCCAACAAAGTTCGTGCCGGGTAGCCACCTTTCTGGACGGCGACCGGATGGCGAAACGGAATGGAAAGGGAATCAAGAGAAAAGCATTCTCTGTAATGGTGGTGATGTCGTGCTTTTCCGAAGTGAGGTTTGGCACCGAGGGACAGCGAATCGGAGCGATCAGACTCGGTATCTCCTACAGGTGCATTACGCGAATCGGATGATAACCCAGAAATTCCCGCCCTACCTGAATCGGTTTCAGTTCAACGACAATACTTTGGAACTGGCAACGGAACGTCAACAACGCTTAATGGGGAATCACCGTCCGGGTGCTTACGATTAATGAAATCGGGGTTGCAAACCCCTCCTACTGTAAAAGAACGGGAACCTCTACTGAGGATATCAGCTTCCTTTGAATAAAAAAGAGACTATCGGGACATCGCCAAGACCAGCAGTGATTAGTGAGGAGCCGCGGGGGAAGATTATCGCCCTCGCTTTGCTCCTCGCATTTCTTTGGGGTGGGAATTCGCCATCAATCAAAGTCGGGCTGCAAGACTTCCCACCCATGGCACTGGCGTTTTTCCGTTTTGTGATTGGACTGGTTATTATTGGAGGGTGGTCACTCTTCAGACGTGTCTCGCTTGGTTTACGTCGCGGTGAACTGCCGCGACTGATCCTACTCACGACCATTTTCATACTTCAAATTATCACATTGAACATAGGAACGCTCTTCACGACAGCATCGCGCTCAACCATCTTCATCAACGTCTACCCCTTTTTTACAGCAATATTTGCGCATCTCTGGATTCCGACGGAACGCCTTTCGATTCCAAAGACCTTGGGGATTATCGTTGCCTTCAGTGGTGTTTTTGTAACAGTCGCCCCGCACCTCGGTGATGGTGAAACGAGTATTCTCGGCGATATCCTTGTACTCATCAGTGGGTGCTTCTTGGGGCTCCGCGTTGTCGTGACAAAACTCCTCGTCCAATCGATTCATCCGTACCGACTTCTCGTGTGGTATTTAAGTTTGAGTCTTCCGTGTTATGGTGTAATCAGTTTCTTATTTGAACGCGGTGAACCGATGCAGCTCACACTTTCAAGTGCCGCTGCGCTCCTGTATCAAGGGGGTGTTATCGCGGGTTTCTGTTTTTTGGCGTGGACATCTATACTTGAGCGATATAGTGCGAGTAAACTGGTTGTGCTGTTCTTTGCAACGCCTTTGTCGGGAGTGCTGTTTAGCTACTTGTTTTTAGGGGATGAACTGACGATTAGTTTGCTGGGGGGTGCTGTGCTGGTGGCGGCTGGGATTTATTTGGTGAATATGCGGCAGTGATAAAGTCTTAAGGCGACTCATGCTATAGATATGCTGCTCCGCTGGAGCAAAGAGAGGGTTTGGAACGGTGAGACGACGAGGTTAGGAAACCTCGCCTACCTATTCTAACGGAGAGTGGTGGAGAAGAGATAAGCATCTATAGATATGAAATACGGGCAATGAATTGCCCTACTACAAACCGGAATACTTGCCAGAAGATGTAGTAAAAGGCGAGGTTAGGAAACCTCGCCAGCGGCGGCACGATCGATTGTGGAAGGAGAACTGGCGCGGTTGGGAATGCCCGTCGCATGAATCAACGGTATTCATGCCTTAGGGCATGAACCGGGGTCGAGTACGCCGCAAAACCGCGCCTACCAATTAGGAAATCCGGCTCAGCATGCCGCTCATACTTGGTGTGCTGTCCTTTGACTTCTATCCATCTTTTGTAACCACGTATGCGGATTTTCGATGCGGACTCGGAGTTGTCTTCTGTTCGTGCTGCCACGCATTTTTTTTCTTGAATCTGCCGAATCCCTTTAAGGGCTGTGTGCCTATCAAGTTTATCAAGCCATTTATGGCGTTCAGCAGTATAATCAGTGGTACCAGGTCTGCGTATTCTGATAAAGCGCGCCATTCCGACGGGGCCCATCTGGTCCGAAATAGCTTTAATCCCCAACTCGTAAAAATCCATGTCGGACATTTGATTGAGGTTTCTATGAAGTCCAAGCGGTTGTGTTCTATAAGCCTTATAGAGCTCCTCCTGAATCTTTTCCATCTCAGAATGGGAAAGCGTTTGTACGTTCATTTTCATGTCGTTCTTGCGCGGTTTACAGATTCCGAGAAACCGTGTTGTTCCATCAAGTCCGAATTGCTCTATAAGTATCCCAATCCCGAGTTTATAAATTTTAGAATCGGACATCTCTAATACATTCATTTCGACTTACCTCCCAATTGCCTGCATAAACGCGTTTTCCAATCACGTAAGGGAAGTGGATTAGTGTTTGGAAAACGCACCTACAGAAAATTGCCATTCATACATCTTATCACGCTTTCGGCAGCGTTGGCAATGTTAAACGGGGCCGGTCGCCGAAATCTGGGACTTCGGGTGGGTTCTCTTCCATCTGTCGGAGGAGTTCCTCTATTGCCCTATCGAGCTGTGGATCGGCTTCGGTGGTGTAGTCCTGTGGACGATAGTCTACCTCGATATCGGGGTCGGTGCCGTAGTTCTCAACGCTCCAACCGACATCAACGAACCAGAACGAATACTCGGGTTGCGTTGTTCCGCCTCTATCCACAAACATCTGATGCGGCGAGATACCGATAACGCCACCCCACGTTCGTTTTCCGATCAGCAGTCCTAACTCCATGAGCTTGAAACAGTGTGAGAAGATGTCGCCGTCAGAGCCTGCGTTTTCGTTGGTGACGGCTACCATCGGACCGAGGACTGACGCATCTGGATAGGGGTGCGGTGCTCCCCAACGCGGAATGTCATATCCAATCCGTCGACGGGATAACTTCTCTAACAGGAGCTGCGAAACATGCCCTCCGCCATTATAACGCACATCAACAAGTAAGCCGGGATAACTCACTTCGGCGAGATAGCCGCGGTGAAATTCCGCATACCCGCGTCGCGACATGTCGGGAATATGGACATATCCGACTTTGCCGTCCGTTTTTTCGTGGACGTACTGCCGATTCCGGGAGACCCACTCGCGATACCGTAACTCCCTTTCGCTCCGTAGGACTTTGAGCGTGACAGACCGTTTTTCGCTGTCTTCTGCGTTTTGGAAGGTGGCTTGTACCTCCTGGTTTGCAAGGTTCACAAGGAGTTCACCGGGTGAGACGGTTTCACTGACGCTTTGTCCACCGATAGCAAGCAGGATATCCCCTTTGCCGACGTTAATCCCCGGGGCATTCAGTGCTGAATCTTTTGCTGCCTCCCATGCATCGCCTTGCGGAATGTGCGTAATCCGGTATCCGCCGTTCTCAGCATCATAAACGAAGTCAGCACCGAGAAATCCTTGTGCGTAATTCGGTGAACTGCGATAATCGCCGCCAAATTCATAGGCGTGTGAGGTGCCGAGTTCACCCTGCATCTCCCACATAAGGTCAGAAAATTCGCCGCGCGTGGCAATCCGGTCAAGTAGCGGGAGGTAGCGTTGATAGACCTGTTCCCAATCCACGCCTGACATATCCTCCGTCCAGAAGTAATCCCGTTGAAGCCGCCACGCCTCTCGATACATCTGATGCCACTCGGCTGTGGGGACGACGGAGGCTTTGATACGGTTGAGATCAATCCATCCGTTCTGGCGACTCGGACTGCCTCTACTCCCAGATTTCGAGTCGCCTTCTGCTTTCTTGCCAGCTTTGATAACACGCAATCGACTCCCACTGGAATACACAAGTGTTTTTCCGTCGCGCGAGATTTGGAAATCGTCAATACCCGAAACGAGTGTCTCCTTTTTCTGCTCCTTGAAATCGTAGGCGTGGAGTGTACCTCTTGCCCTATTGTCGCCATCATCAAAAGGACCCGACACCTCTCGTGAAGGATAGGACGTAAAAACCGCTTTGCCCTCAATACCAGCAATCTGTCCATAATGCCCTCTCGGATAGGGAAAGGCGACGACGCGTTGCGAAATTCCGTCCAGATCTATGGTGATGGGTTTACTCTCTTTCTCAGACTTTTCATCCTTCTCGTCGGATGTTTCACCTTGCTCTTTTTCGTTATCCTTGTTCTTATCTTCCTTCTCCTCTTCAAGCGGACGCGGTTCCGGCACAAACGGGTTGCCTAAAGTTTTCTGTAAGGTTATCAGCATGGGGCGCATCGCTGAAGGAAAACCGAGATCAAAATGGAGCGCATCGTAGACTGGATTGAATTCGCGATAAGAGAGGAAATAGAGGTACTTTCCATCGGGATCCCATGCGGGTGAGAAATCGCTGAATTCGGGTTGGGTAACAAGCCACGTCTCACCTGTTTCGATTTTGCAGAGTTTGATGGATCGCGTGGTTTCTGTCGATGGAAAACTATAGGCGCACCATTCGCCATCAGGGGACCACACTGCGCCTTGGATGTTCTGATAGTGACTTTTATCAAGCACCCGCATCTCCTGCGTTTCGAGATCAATGTGCAGCAGCTCAAAACGGTTGTTGATTAGCAGCAAACAGTCGTTTTTGTCGTCTTTCGTTTGCGGAGAAACTTCAAGAGAACGGACATGTCCGAAGTCAAGTGCGTCAAGTCGAACCACCTCTGCGCTGCCATCGCGAGTATGGATTTCAAGTGCTTCTTCTCCACCAACATCGGAGAGAGTAACGAGACGTTTTCCGTCGTTGAGCCACTTTGTAAAGCGGTAACGTGCGCCACGCCGCTCGCCGTGCTGGAGAGCTGCGCCTTCCCAATTCGCCATTGTGAAAGGTTTGCCTCGGACTGTCAAAGCCAATGCGTGCCCGTCTGGGATGAGTGCGTACTCTCGCAAGTATCTTGATGCACTAACGAACTTTCGTTGTCTCTGAATGCGAGGGCTGCGGAAGTCCACATCAACACGAGTATCAGTGTTGTTTTCGATGTTATAAACAAACAGGTCTGCACCGGCATGGTAGACGATGTGAGTTCCATCCGTTTGCGCTGAACGGGCGTAGTAGGTATCCTGATGCGTGTGGCGCTGAACGTCCTCGCCGTTTGGGAGGCAGGAATAGATATTCCCAACGCCTTCGTGGTCAGAGATAAAATAGAGACGCTCGCCAATCCACATAGGTGTCGTGAAATTGCTGTCAACAGGTGAAAGCGGTTGGAACTGTCCATCCCCTTCAATATCCACCCAGAGTTGTCCGGCTGTGCCGCCTCTATAACGTTTCCAGCGTGCGGGTTCCCGTGTCAATCGACCGATGATCACACCGCCTGCATCGCCGAAGTCAATGTGATTGGCGGGACCATAAGAGAGACGTTGCGGTTCACCGCCTTCTGGTGAAATCTTCCATATCCACGGATCGAACGCCAAACCGGCACCGCTCGCATAGAGGATATGTTTGCCTTGGGGATCCCAGTTGACGATGGCGGCGTTGCTACCTTGATAGGTGAGCCGCTTCGCTTCGCCACCGAGGGCTGGCATCACATAG
The DNA here is from genome assembly GCA_028820845.1 of Candidatus Poribacteria bacterium. Lineage (NCBI taxonomy): Bacteria > Candidatus Poribacteria > Candidatus Poribacteria bacterium. The sequence goes on along the minus strand of JAPPII010000124.1, from coordinate 60,181 downwards.
ACCTCTGAGGGGCCTTCTTCACGTCCCGAAAAAGCGAGCAGTTCGCCATCTGGTGATAAGCATGGAGAACTCGCCGCACCGAGATTCGAGGTAAGACGGCGGGCAACACCGCCGTTGATTGAAACTGTCCATAAATCATCTTCACATACAAAAACAATGGTATCTTGACAAATTGTTGGAAATCTGTAATATCCTGACATTAACTCCTCCGTGTTAATAGTTATCAGTTAACAGTTATAGTGGAACCCATAATTAACTTTACAGTGGCGAGGTTGGAATGCACATCGCATTTGAGCGAGTACGCTGCAAAACCTCGCCAGCGGGGCGTGGGTTTTCGCTTATAGTGTAAACTTATTTTTAGAATCTACTATAAAAGGGACTGGGTGGCTTCAAATTGGGACTCTAAGGACGCAAACTAACAGTTTGCGCTACAAAATCTTACAGATAACACTTATAGCAGGATTCAAGGTTGCTCTGAACCGAGTTAAGCATAGGGTGGGTATTAGGCATCTACCCACTTCTTTTAAGCCTACCGACGCGTTTGGCATACTTTTCACCGAGATGGAAGATCCAAAATCCGAACGGAATAAGCAGCACGCCAATGACGAACAACAATAATAAATTGCCCACCTGGCTCTCAACCGATGCATTATCAAGGATCGCCGCACGAATTGATCTGAGTGTATAAGTAGCAGGCGATATTTTGGAAATCGGTTGCAGCCATTCTGGTAACACCTCAATTTCATAGTAGATACCGGAGACTAAGAGCAATAAAGATTGGATAATGCCGGTTGCAGCTTGCCCTTTTTCTGGTGAAAGTAAAGGGAAAATTGCTGCCATCAGACCGATACCGATGAAAGAGAGACTGGAGATGAGGACAGTCAGAGCCATCGTCAACCAATTCGCGTTTCCCAAGTTGATATGTTCACCAAAAAAGAATGGCATTATCGCCAGCACTAAACCTGTCCGCAGTAATCCGTATATAATTGCAAAGAGACAGGAACCGACTAAGTGTGTGATGCGGTAAATCGGTGCCATAAAGGTATACTCGATCGTGCCTTCCCAGCGTTCCCACGTAATTGCGTCGCTTACCTCACGCATCATAACAGAGAGAAATCCCCAGATTAATGCGCCGATGACGAGATAAAGTACATCCTCACTGCTGCCGCGTCCTACCATAATCAAGCCAATTGTTAGGGCGTTAACGATAGAGTAACTGAAAAAGAGGATTTCCCAACTGAGATAGCGTTTTACAAGATTAAAGTTGCGTTCAATGAAGGCGTAAGAGACAACAGTCTCCCGGATGAGATTAAGCACGGTTTTAGTCTTCCTCTTCAATCGCTTTGCCGGTTAGGGCAATAAAGACATCTTCCAATGTTGCGGGGGCGCCGTTCTGCGAGGGTGCGTTAGCGATGAGTTCCGCAACGGTACCCTCTGCGATAAACTTTCCCTTGTCAATAATTGCGATCTTGTCACACAACCTCTCAGCCTCTGCCATATCATGTGTTGTTAGTACGATGACGGCATTCCGTTCTTGACGGATCTCCTCAATAAAGGCTTGGACATCGCGCTTGGATTTGGGATCAAGCCCAGTCGTGGGTTCATCGAGCAGGAGGAGCATGGGAGTCGTGAGTAGGGCACGGGCAATAGCGACTTTCTGTTGCATGCCGCGCGATAGGTGCTCCATTTCCTCGTTCATCCGATTCGCGTCGAAACCGAGTCTTTCCAAAATCTGCTTTGCCTTTCGCTCGGCTTCGGGCGCAGGAATACCGTAGAGACGGGCGGCGTAAATGAGGTTTTCTGCTGAAGAGAGACGTTTGAAGAAGGAGGCTTCAACGGAGACACGGTTCATGACTTGTCTCACTTTCAGGCTATCCGTTACAACGTCATCTCCAAAGACGTGAATACTCCCAGCATCGGGAATAAGGAGCGTTGAAATGAGACGAATTAAGGTCGATTTCCCAGAGCCGTTTGCCCCAAGAATCCCATAGATCTCTCCGATGTTCACCTCCAAGGAGATGTCGTCAACTGCACGGACAATCTCTTTCTCTGGCTTGAATATCTGGCGAATCTTCTGATGAAAATGTATTTTATTTTTCGTCCGCTTGTTCCGGTGAAAATGTTTTGTCACCGCGCGAACAGCTAATCCGTAGATAGGTTGTTCCACACCTTTTCCTTTCACTTAACTGAACAGTTTCCAAAATCCTTGACATTTCGTATTGGCTTTTATATATTATTATACCCAAAGTCGGCGAAGATTTGGTAATTTATTTTTCACCAATTTGAATTGGTTATCAGTTGTCAGTTATCGGTTTTCAGTAGGAGGTCGCTCCTACTGGACGAAAAAGACTTGAACAGAAAAATGGCAAGGAGGAATAATGCCGAAAATCAAAGGTCCAGCTATTTTTCTCGCGCAATTCATGCGGGATGAAGCACCATACAATACATTGGAAAATATTGGGAGATGGGTGGCGAGTTTAGGATACAAGGGTGTTCAACTTCCCAATTGGGATGAACGGGTTCTTGACATCGGAAAAGCTGCGGAATCTAAAACCTATTGTGATGAATTAAAAGGAACACTCAATGAAATAGGACTCGAAGCGACGGAGGTGGCAGGCTATCTCGCTGGACAGGTCTTAGCGATGCATCCGGCATACGAAGTTATGTTTGAGGCGTTCCATCCACCCGGTTTGCGTGGTGACGAAAGAACGGCGTGGGCAGCAGGTGAATTGACGAAATGTATCCACGCCTCAGTAAATATGGGACTGGATGTTATCCCTGTGCTTTCAGGGGGTTTCGCGTGGCAGACCGTCTATCCGTGGCCACAACGTCCCGATGGGATCATCGAAGAAGCGTTCAAGGAACTCGCTGCACGATGGTCGCCTTTGCTGGATCTGGCACACGATAACGGTCAGGTTTTTGCTTACGAACTCCACCCAGGTTCGGACATTTACGACGGTGCAACTTATGAGATGTTCCTTGATTATACGAACGACCATCCGGCTGCTTGTCTGAACTACGATCCGAGTCATTTCCTTCTTCAACAACTCGATTATATTGATTTTATCCGACTTTACAACGAACGGATTAAAGGTTTCCACGTTAAAGATGCTGAATTCCGCCCGACCGGTCGCGTTGGGGTTTACGGCGGTTATCAATCATGGGCTGGACGCGCAGGGAGATTCCGTTCGCTCGGTGACGGACAGGTGGATTTCACACAAGTGTTCACACTGCTCACCGAAGCGGGTTATGACAGCTGGGCGGTGCTGGAATGGGAATGTTGTGTCAAAAGTCCAGAGCAGGGTGCCGCGGAAGGTGCCCCGTTTATTGCGAAACATATCATTGAAACGACAGATGTCGCCTTCGATGACTTTGCAGGCGGTGAGACCGACACAGCACGGAATCGGGATATTCTCGGCTTGAATTGAGGCGGTTGTTAGTTTTTAAGTCCTTGATAATGAATTGGAGTAAGACCTTATGGAATCTTGGAAACGAAAATTACGGATGGGTATGGTAGGCGGTGGACAAGGCGCGTTTATCGGCGGCGTGCACCGCATCGCCGCGACGCTCGATCAACAAATTGAGGTCGTCGCTGGCTGTTTCTCGCGTGACCCGGAAAACACACAAATCACGGGTGCGGAGTTGTATCTCAATCCAAATCGTTGTTATGACAGTTACGCAGAGATGGCGGCAGCGGAAGCGAGGCTTCCTGAAGATGAGCGCATCGACTTCGTGAGTATTGTCACGCCAAATATCTCACATTTTGAGATTGCAAAAACATTTTTGGACGCGGGTTTTCACATTGTTTGTGATAAACCGATGACTTACAGTCTTGAGGAAGCTGAGGCACTTGTCCAACTCGTTGAAGATTCGGGGCTTGTCTTTGGGTTGACCCATAATTATACAGGACATCCGCTCGTGCGGCATGCGCGTGCGTTGTTTGCTGAAGGCTCAATGGGACAAATTCGTAAGGTTATTGTCGAATATCTTCAGGACTTTTTGATGGTTCCACACGAGAAACTCGGTCAGAAGCAAGCAGCGTGGCGGGTTGATCCTGCACAGTCAGGTATCGGCGGCACGATGGGCGATGTTGGCACACACTGCGTGAACCTGCTTGAATACGTCACAGGGGATCCGATTGTCGAACTTTGTGCTGACAAAAGTACTTTCCTTCCTGATAGGGTGCTGGATGAGGATGTCAATGCCCTACTCCGTTTTAAGGGGGGCGGAAAAGGCGTTTTAAGCATAAGTCAGGTCGCCACTGGCGAGGAAAATGGACTCACGCTCCGCGTCTACGCTGAACAGGGCGCGGTAAAATGGGCACAAGAGAATCCGAATTACCTTGAACTCTATCGCTATGGTGAACCGAGACAGACGCTTACGCGCGGTCAGGGGTATCTCTCCGACGCAGCGGCAGCAGGGGCACGTATTCCGACTGGACACCCGGAAGGCTACTTGGAGGCGTTTGCAACTATTTACGTCGGCGTTGTCGAAGCGATCCGACGCTACATTGACGGCGAGCCTATGGAAACCGAGGCTTACGATTTTCCGACGGTCTACGATGGATTGCGGGGGATGCAGTTCATTTACAAAGCGGTTGAGTCTTGTGAGAACGGTTCGACTTGGGTTTCGATGTAAATGGTTGTTAGCGGTTAGCAATCAGCAGTCAGCAGTCAGAAAAGAGAGATGGGACGCGCATTCGGGTGAGGTTAGGAAACCTCGCCAGCGATTGTCCGGGTATCTATAGGCCGAAGAAATGGGCAATGAATTGCCCTACTACAAACCGGGAATTCATAAAGGAAGAGAACTATGCAAGCATCTAACTTTGAACCTTTCCGCGTCGGGTTTCTGAACGTTGCATCGTATTCGCACATGCCGTTGTGGGCACCGCATATCAACCCGCGTCCGGGTGAAAAAGATACGCCGTTCACAGGGATGCGGATTACCCACTGTTGGGATATTGAATACGAGAAAGCGCAAGAGGTCTCTGCGCCTTACGATTGCGAAGTTGTTAAAAATTTTGACGATATGCTGGGGAAGGTAGACGGCGTGATTTCTGGCGGCTACTACAACCACCCGTGGAACCATATTCTCCATGAACCGTATCTCGAAGCGGGGTTGCCAAACCTTATTAATCGACCATTTGCTAACTCTCTTGCTAAAGCGGAGCAGATGATTGAACTGGCGCAAAAGCACGGTGCGACAATCCTTGCGCCATCGAGCCATGAGCACAATGATGCTATTTCGCGTGCCAAGGCGTGGGCAAGCGACAAACAAATCGTCTGTTATACTGCGACGAATTCGTTTGACGACTATCCGACACACGGGATTCACGGTGTCTATATGGTTTGCAAGGCGATAGCGGCGGCGGGAAATCCGGTCGTATCCGTAGCGTATCAAGCGGACAGTTGGCATAGTCCACCCGGTGTCATTACGCTTGAGCACATAGATAGCAGTGGACGGCAGTTCTATGGCACACTCCATCAAGTAAGCGGTTCATGGGGAACGGTGCAGATTCATACACAGGAAGCCTACGGTGGTGAGAATTTTAAGATTTACACTGGCACAGGTTACCCGTTCGACAAGACGGAGATCTGGGTGCCGACGATTTGGGCGTTTCAGAATATGGCACTGCACAACGAGATGCCCCAAACCTTTGCGGAAATTTTGCAAAAAACGAATGTATTCCTCGCGGGCTGGAAATCGGTTTTGGAAAACGACGGCAAGCCTGTGAGATTAACAGATGTCCCTGAAGACTGGGAAGCACCGGCTGCGCTTCCGAACCATCCTGACCATGATACTGTGGCACTGTTTCGGAAAAAGTTCGGAGACGTTTAGTTTGACGCAAAAAGTTGATTCCAATCGTGATGAGACTTGGCAATGTTCTTAGGATTCTCACGACTCCGAGCGATGAAACCGGGAACGCTCTCTCGACCTGTCGGCAGACCGATTTGGCTATAGCGCGTGTCAACGCTCCAACGGACGGTATTGGCACGGTTGGGAAGTCCGCGATGGACAACCCGTTCACTCGTTAGCAACACATCCCCAACATCAAGTTCTGCGGTGACAATATCGCCGGGGGGTAGTTCTATATCGCTGATGCCTTTACCGCCGGTATGCCCTGGGGTTTGATCTTGGAAGTTGTGATTAATTAGGTCGAAACGGTGTGAGCCGCGGATGACCTGCATACATCCGTTTTCCTCGGTTGCACGAACGAGTGGCAGCCAAACATTTACGACTAATGTATCACCCGCCTCTTCGGGTATAAGATACGCCAAATCCTGATGCCACGGGATAACTGTAATGTCTTGGTTCGGCATTTTGGCGCGAAAATTAAACTGTGGGTGTGCCAAGATTTCACCACCGATGAGCGACTCGACGACATCAAGGAGCGCGGGGGCCGTTCTGAGTGTAAACATCCCGGCGGTTCGGATTTTCTGGTCGCGGAAATAGTTGCTCCAAACCCAGTTGGGTTCAGAACAGGCATTTGATACGAGTGCGAGTCGCGTCTCAAACCGTTCGTCATCATAAGTGTCTGACGGATTGAGGACTCCGTGCTTGACTGCCGCCTGTGCACCGTCGTCAACGAATTGTGCTAACTCATCAATCAAAGGTTGAAGTGATTGGTTTGGAAGTAAGTTTCGGACAAACAAAAAACCGTCGTCGTGGAATTGCTGCTTCTGCTGAGGGGTGAGTCCGCCTTGCTGAGGTGCTTCTGAATTGCGTTGTGTGGACATTGCGAACCTCCGAAATGAAAATCGGTTATGAAGAGATGGGCTGAATTGCGATGGCACTGCCGATTTCGCTGGATTTCATCGCTGCATCGAGCATTTGCATTAGCATCACTGCTTGCGAACCGGAATTGAGTGGTTCATCTCCGTCCCGGATTGCTCGGATGAATTCTCGTGCTTGAAGCGTTATCTCATCTGCCTCTTGTGCTGGTGCTTTTATCGGTTTGACCTTAACACCGTCAGGTGTACCAACCAACAACTTCCCGCTTTCAAGTCCCGCCTTCGTGCCATAGAGATGAAATTCCTGCGTCTCACTCTTGACGAGATCGCTTCCAGCTGTCGGGGTGTGTCGGTTCGTGGTATTCATGGAAAATGCGACAGCAAAGTGTAAAGTGCATCCATTTTCAAAGCGCACAAACCCGCACGCCGCATCATCTGCGGTGTAGGTTTGCTCAGGTGGTGCGAGATGTGAAAAGGTGCAATAGAGTCCAGCCATAACCTCTGTAGGACGTGGGCATCCCATCATAAACCAGACATTGTCAATGGCGTGGATACCGAGATCGAGTAGGACACCGCCACCCTTTGCCTTATCGTGCCGCCATCCCCGTGCAGAACACCACCGTGTGCGTATCCATCGAGTTTCAGCGTAATACACATCGCCGAGTTCCCCGGCTTCCACAAGTCTGCGCCCTTCCATCAACGAGGAGGTAAAACGTGACTGCCGGACGAACATATAGGTGAGCCCTTTGTTTTCGGCGAGTTGTGTGACCGGTATCAGCTCGGATGCATCATTTGAGGGTGGTTTTTCGCAGAGGACATGGAGTCCAAGTTCGACTGCCTCTTGTGAGACGGGAGCGTGCATCCATGTAGGCAATCCGATGCAGACTGCGTCTAAGTCGCAGGCACCAAACATCTGTCGATAATCATCGAAAACACGAACCCCCTTAATATCACCCAAGACTCTTTTCCTGCGAACCGGGTCTAAGTCAGCCAAAGCAACCAATTGGACCCCCGGTTCTCCATTGAGAATCACAGTTGTACTACTGATTGTCCCGCCGACACCAATGATTCCGACTTTGATTGGATCCTTCATGCAGACTCTCCATTTTTGTTAGAATGACTCTATTGATCAGATTAGGACTGTTTAGTTTTCGGTTCTAATCTCGGTTTTGATTCGCATAAGTTAACATTTGGACGCAAGATCGCGAGCACAGCGTGCTTCTACAGAAGAAAAATGTTCACATAAATAAAGTAAATATGTAAAACTAAATAGACCTGTGATCAGATTAAAAAGGCTTGACATTTCTCGTGTCTTCCTATAGAGTATACCTAAGTTTGATTTGAAACTAACCACATCCTAAAACAAAATCCAAGAGGAGGAAAAGCCTTACCATGTATCGTTACTTTTTCTTATCGGTTCTTGTGCTACTTTTTGCTGCAGGTACGGTTATTGCTGCAGGCGAAAAATTGTTGCTCGTTGGCTCTGGTGAACCCGATCCGAAGGACGTTTTGCTCGTAGATTACCTTGAGGACTGGGGTTATGAAATCGAACTTCGCGAGCATTTAGCGAAGCATCCGGGTAATCTCGCGGGCATCGATTTTGTCTTCATCTCGGAATCAACCTCGAGTGCTAATATTCTCGACGCTTACAAAGATTCAGCCATCCCGGTTGTCAATGCAGAGTCATGGACCTACGACGATATGGGTTTCGCAGCCGATGGAACGTTCAACTCCGATGCAGGCGACGACTTGACTATCGTCAATAGCGACCACCCCATCACCGAAGGTTTCAAGGACAAAATCACAGTCAGCAAACCCGCGGCATCCCTCATGACGTGTAGTGGCTTTGAAGGTGATATTGATATATTAGCCGTGCGTGCCGATAACGACGATTTGGTCGCCATTTCTGTCTATGAGGAAGGCGCGAAAACAATCAAAGGCTCCACGAAAGCGATACACGTCAACATCTGGCCCCATTCAACCGGTTGGCAGATGGTGACAGAGGACGGTTGGGAACTGATTCATCGTTCAATTCTCTACGCCCTCGGTCAGATTCCGTTTGATGTCGCGCCAGAAGACAAACTTGCTGTCACTTGGGGACAAATCAAAAAGTGGCAATAGATAACAGCGGCGAGGTTCCCAATCTCGCTCTACAACAAGGATGCCGACCCAGCGTCAAGAAACACCGAGCAGTCTGGATGCGTCTGTAAGATTGAAGCGGGCTGCATCGGTGTTATCTCGCCGTGTAAGCAATTCCGTACTGCCTCTGCTTTCCGTTCATCCGGTACAGTACAGACGATTGTTTGTGCCTTTATAATCTGTCGGATAGACATTGAAATCGCTTGGGTCGGCACCTCATCAAGTCCTTTGAACCACCCTTCCCCTACCTGCTGGAGACGACACGCCTCATCCAATTCGACGAGGATATAAGGATCTTCTGTCTTAAAATCCGCTGGCGGATCGTTGAAGGCGAGGTGTCCATTCTCACCGATACCGACGAACGCTACATCGATTTGATGTTGCGAAATAATCTGATTGAGCCGGGCACATTCGGCTTGCGGTTCGTCAGCTTCTCCATCCAGAAAATGTACCGTTCCGGGATGAACAATGTCTACGAGGCGTTCTCGGAGATACTTGCGAAAACTGGCGGGATGCGTTTCAGGAATGCCGATATATTCATCGAGATGGAACATTGTTGTGTTGTCCCAATTAATCGTTTTGTCTGCGGTGAGTGCGGCGAGGAAGTCAAATTGGGACGCGCCAGTGGCAACGATGAAACTGGCATGTCCGCGCGCAGTGATTGCTTCCCGAAGTTTCTTACTTGCGAGATGTGCTGCGGCTTCGCTGGTTTCGCGTTTGGTTGTTGCTTTAAAGATATTCATTTGTTTAGAATCTTCGTACTTTTTTAGAGCAAGTTTTTGGCTTGCAAGCTACGCCAAAAATCCCGCTTCCAACTCGGCGAGAGGGCAGGGAGTTTTCTGGCTTGTGCGATTTTCTCGCGGTTGTCGGTATCAAAATAGCGTAGGTTAACTATTTCTGTGATGCTCATCGATTCCGGGGGACTCTCAACGCAGGCAATTGTATCGCCAGCGGTGATCTCGCCTTCTTCAAGCACCCGGAAATAGAAGCCGACGCGCCGACTCTCTAAAAACTGTTTGGGAAACTCTGGGAGTCCCATTTTGTAAGCAAGTTTGAAACAAGGCACACGGGGTTGGGTAATCTGTAATTTCACGGTTGAACCTACCTGAAAGACATCGCCTATGTGGACTGCCTTTTCCAGCAGACCTTCAACAGTGAGATTTTCCCCAAACTGTCCATAAGTTAGGTCGTCTCTTTGCAATTCCTGCTGCCAGTGGGTATAATGTTCAAAAGGGTACCCGTAGATGGCTTTGTAGGTGCCGCCGTGTACTCGGAGATCACCCTGTCCATCGCCGTCAATGTTCTTTTCTCTGAGCATAACGGTGCCTGATACAGGCTCTTTGAAAATTCCGGTACGGATCGTCTTGCCGCCGTATTGGATAGGTTTCGGTTTTGAGACGTTTATAGATAAAAGCTTCATAATGGTTATGGGTTGTTGGCTGTCAGTAATTAGGTGTTGATTCTCGATTATAGATTCTTGTGTTAAATTCACGTCATCTTAGTATATGGATTTGTTTAAGTTGTGTCAAGAGAAAGAACTGAAAATAATACTTTTTTGCTGTCATGCAACACTTGGCTTTTTAAATCGCGTCATTAATAGTAACAGTCGTACGATAGTTGCGTGTGAAAAACGCGCATCGGTATCTTAAAGGGGAGAAATTAGATGAAACACGAAGATACACAGCTGGTTCATCGCTGTTTGGCAGGAGACGACAGTGCTTTCACGACGCTGTTGACATCCTCACCCCGCTAAAGCGTGGGTGATTCCTTTGTTCCTTATAGGACAATTCTCTGGTTATCCAGAGCGACATAAGTGCCAATGGAATTTGACACCTACGGGGGCTGCCAGTGCCCCGACTACAGGGCTGAACAAGAACCCTGATACTTTGTTCCAAAGATTGATAGCACCGACACCGTCACGGTGATATTTGAAACCACAAGCGTTACAATGATAGTTTCGATTTGTAGGTTTCTTTCGGTTCGCACATCTTGGGCAGGTCTGTGAAGTATACGCTTCAGAAGTCGAGATAACACGGATACCTGCCATTTCTGCTTTGTAGCAGATTTTTTGTTGCATCCGAGAGAATGCCCATTGGTGAATCTTCTGATTGATCTTCTTGGAAAACTTCGCACGGTCTCGGATACCTGTTAGGTCACCAATCACAATCGTATCCGCCTTCGCTCTCTGGCAGTCGGATATAAACCTTGATGTGATTTTGTGTTCAGCATCCTTGATCTGTGCGTTGAGTTTATCCAAAACGCGACGCTTGGCACGTATCAACCGATACCAACGTTTTGATCGTTTCTTGCATCTGTCTATTTTCGCTTGGAAACTTGCCTTAACTTTGTTCCGATACTGGAAGATAGACCGTAGCAATCGACCATTATAGATTATCGTTTTTTCGCTATCATGACTGACAATCGGATGTATTTCGCCCATATCTATAGCAACCGTGATCCCCGTTTCCTGTTTTGGCGGCACATCTACTTCAGAGACCAAAGCGAACCAATAGGCACCGCGGTGAAAATACATCTCAACATATTTCGGTTTTATGTCGGTTTTCAAAATAAGCGGTTCTTGACCTTTACCATTAGAGAGTATGAGTTGACTGTCTTTGTGGCGAATCGCTCCTGATTTCCAACGCACCTTGAAATAGCGAGGTGTCCGTTTCGAAGGCTTGGCATCAGAATTGGAATTACGCACTTGAAAGAAACTTTTCAGCGCATCAAAGTAACTATCAACGCACGCTTGCACAGATTGAGAATGCAAGGCATATCCGCGAAGTCTCAAGTATTTCTGCACCGCGCCTTTGGACAACCAAAAACCTTTTCGCTTCTGCGTTTTTCGCATCAGTGAAACGACTTTGGAAAAGCAACGTCCAGACTCACGTGCGAGCGCGTCTAAAACATCGGTTCTTTTGTGTTTAAGTGTCGTTGTGATATACATCGTGAATGCCTTTACATCGTGATACCGCGTTCTAAACGGTGCGGTGGCACTCCCAAGCGGGAGGTAGAACTCCACCGCCACGATGTATAAGAATTATACCACAATTTCACTCTGTTTGTCAAGTTTTTCTTACGTTTCCACGTTGTGGCCTAATGCAATAGGGCGGACTTATATGCCCCTGCTAAAGCATGGGGCTTTACGTCCCTTTATTGAACAGTCGTGGTGAATGGGAACAGATTTCGCCAGAAGTACCGGATAGTGTCACTTCGCTTGTTACTAACGGCGATCGGCTTTATATCGCGACGGAACACCGTGGGATGTTCTATGTTTCCCTTGAGAAAACGCGGTAGAAATTCAGGAAGTACTTTATGACGATGGAGCCCAATTGAGAAATAGACACACCTTTTTTGAAGGAATCTATCCAGAATCCCAACGAAGAAGACATAACCATCGCTCATCAGATAACTATGTCTTCTTCACGTTGCTGAAATGGATAGCGGGCGATTTTTTGAACCTAAACCATAGGAGAAAGATTCATGGTATCAGCGTTCGTACCGCGCTTTGCCTTAATTTGGACGGTAATATTTGCTATGCTCTGGACAAATGTTTCGGCTGCCACTCCAGTTGAAACCGCAAGCAATCCACCCATTCATAAAGAAAGCCGATCTCTCACTGGACTCCCAACCCTTGTTGTAATAGGTGTCACCTCCTTTGGACGTTGGCTAACACCGTTAGACGAATGGCAGGCTGAAATTCGCAAACTTACTGAGGACGAATTGTTCGTTAAACGCTGGATGTTAGTCAACTACGATCCTGCCTCCCTCGAACGGGCAAACAGAGCACTCTCAATTATCCAACAGCAAAGGAAAGCCATCGAGAAAAAACGCAATCGGTTCTTGTGGTGGTACTATCCTACGATAACTGTTGTTGGAGCAGGTGCGATGATGCTAACTTTCTGGATGCAAAGAGATTAACAGAAAAGGACGCATCAAATGAAGAGACCCGTTTTTCTGACGCTTATCGGTATAGGGGTCGCGCTTCTTGTTGTTGGGATAGTTTTTGTTGTTCCGTGGTCCGGTCAGGTGTTCAACGAAATGGAAACTATCACCGAACTGCACCATCAACTTATACGTGACTTAGAAGCGTCAGCCCACGAACCACTGACTGCGGAACAAGAAAAGCTTTTGGCGCAACTCCTCGAAATCGCAGCGGGAACGGATATATCCGAAAACCCAAACGATTTAGAAAGGGTCCTGTCGAGTGAACCGTACCTAACATCTCTAAAAGCGGTGGAAGGCGAGAGTTACGAAGATTTTTCGGCATACATCGCTGCAATGCCCACACCCAGTATAAGAACTGCTGCACGCGCTCGTATCCAAGCGACATTTGGAGCGGATAAGGGCGATGAAGAATTAGAAATCTGGACGAACTACTACTTCAAAGTCCGAGAATGGGGTATTACTGTTGAAGATCCACATGACATCATGTTTAAACTCGATAAACTCCATGAACTCCATCAGACGTACCTGATAGCACCGTTAATGGAGAACGATGTAGAGATATCCGGCTTTCACACCCAAATCGTCCAGATCGGCATGTCTACTTTTTTCATGGCGGAGCACACCCAAGTTTTCAAAGAGGTCTGGCACGAACGTTTAAAGATGGATGGATACCTATCAGGACTTCTATGGTGTGCGATTGCTACACCGGCTGAGTTTGGATTGATGCGTTCGTTTTTTACGGATATGACTGCCTTCCAAGCGTTGATTTTTGAACGTCCTGGACTTCAAGAGTAAGCGTCGGCACACTGAAATCCGCTACTGACTTTGCACTGAATCCTTCTCGAAAAACCTACCATATTTCCCTCAAAAACCTCTCAATAATTCCCAGAAATCCTGCTATTTTTTGCTTAAAAATTCAGCTTTTTGTAGATTATGCACCTTTTCCGCCTTAAAATTGTCTCTTTAAGTAAGTACAGGTACGGTAAAGTGACGTTTTATAGTAACACTTACAATTTGTACTAAGTTCGGACAATTTTTGTGTTGATGAGGGGATCTGATGATGTTCAAAACGTTTAGACATCTACAACGGACTGTTGTTGGTTTAGCTGCTGTTGTTCTATTCCATATATTAGTTATAGAAAACAGCACTGCGGAAAAATGGGAAATTATCTCTCAACTTCCGACACATAGAGAGAAATTCTCCACCGCTGTCGTTAACGACAAGATCTATCTCATCGGCGGTACACCCTTTGAAAACAGAAATGGTCCTTTTGGGATGTCACTCGTAGAGGTCTATGATCCACAAACCAACAGATGGTCCAGAGCTGCTGATATGCCAACGCCGCGGTCCAACGCAAAGGCTGCAGTCGTGGATGGAAAAATTTACGTCCTAAGCGGACATGATGGCATAGATAGACGTATTGTAAATAATGAACCCCTGAAAGTCGTTGAAATCTACGACCCGAAAACTGATACCTGGATGAGAAAGCAAGACATGCCGACCGTTCGTGGACAGTTTAGCATCAGTGCTGTTGCGGGGAAAATTTATGCCATAGGCGGATCGAATTTTCTTGAAAACCCGTGGCGTTTTCGTTTTGTAGAATCTTACGATCCGGAGACGGATACTTGGGGAAAGCACCCTAAAATGCCAACAATACGAGATCGCGTTCGGACGGGTGTCGTCAATGGTGACATTTATGTGATCGGTGGTGCCGGATGGCCACCAGGCGCGAACGGGGGGCCTCACCTCTCCACCGTTGAGGTCTATCATCCAAAAACCAACAGATGGTCAAAGAGACCCAATATGCCAAATCTCAGGATTTCATTTTCGACAGTTAGTCTTGATGGAGTCATCTACCTGATTGGCGGTTTCGTTTGGCAAAACAGAGATCTGAAGTATCTGGCGACTGTGGATGCTTATAACCCAGAGACAGAGAAATGGAGCGATATACCCCCGATATCAATACCCTTTATCCCTCACGATGCAGCGGCAATCGATGGCAAAATCTACGTCCTCGGAGGGACATGGAGAAAAGGCGTGGGCAAAGAAACGGTGTATGTTGCTACTGTTGAAGTATTTGATACCGGGTTTCGTGCTGTAGAGGCGATGAACAAACTCTCCACGCGTTGGGGTGAACTTAAAAGCAAACACCCGCCTCAACCTTGAGATAGAAGGAAAACTTACCACACCATGGGACAACGCAAATACTAATAACCGACAACTAATAACTCTTATAGTGGATCCCGAAATTATTTGCACACTATGCATCGGCGAGGTTAGGAAACCTCGCCTACCAGTGGGGCGGAAGTGTGAATTTATTTTTAGAATTCACTATAACATGGAGTATTCTGATGGAACGAGAAGACGATGTTCATCTAATTCGCAGCATTTTGTCAGGTGACGACACGGCATTCAGTGTCTTAGTCCGAAAACACCAGAAGAGTATCCACGCGCTTGCGTGGCGGAAGGTTGGTGATTTTCACGCTGCTGAAGAGATTACGCAAGATACTTTCTTCCAAGCATACAAGAACCTCGCAAAATTAAGAAATCCGAATCAGTTTGCGGGATGGGCTTATGTAATTGCCAATCGACTTTGCCTGAGATGGCTTAAAAAGAACAAATCTACGATCCAATCCCTGGAGGGCACCCCCATGGCAGAGATTGAAAAATCCTCTTATACGCGTTATGTATCGGAGCAGCGGGAGATAGAGGTTAGGGAGCATCGCTATGAACGGGTGAAAAAACTTCTTGCACAGCTGCCAGAGAGTGAACGCACGGTGGTGACGCTCCATTATCTCGGAGAAATGACAGCAAAGGAAATTGGAAAATTTTTAGGTGTATCGGTCAACACGATTAAGAGTCGGCTTCGCCGCGGCATTAAGCGTTTACGAGATCAAGGGGAAGAGTTCTTAGTCAGTGAGACACTCGGAGGTATCCCATTTCCTGCTCATGTAACCGAGCGTATCACGCGACAAGTTGCCGATATTAGTCCGACAGCCCCTCCGGTTGGAAAACCGTTAGTGCCGTGGGTGGCTTTCGGGACAACTGTGGTTTTGGTTCTATTGATGCTCGGTGCAAGTAATCAAATTCTGGCTCGGTTTCAGAAGCCGTACAGTTTCGAGGCAGCATCGGAACGGACGATTGAAATCGTTGACGCGCCTATTGTCCTTGATGTTGCAGCGAAACCGGCAGTGCGGAACCAATTCGGTCAGGCAGCCACGCCCGGTAAGCGCAGTGGGAGCAGTCCGCAAGTTTCTGATGTGACACCAACGTCTGTTACGTCGGACGATGGCACCACATTTTCTACTGCACAATGGACGCAGGGAAAAGGACCGCCAGCGGGTTATATCCGTGACCTCTTCGCTACACCTGAAGGAACTGTGTATGCTGCTGCATCAACAGGAATTTACAGATTATCAGCAGATGCGACCGCATGGATACACGTCAACGCGAGTATCCCTATTGGTGAATCTCGAATACCGATGGCAGCGCATAACGGAAGGCTTTATGTTGTTTCTACAGATGAGATATTTACTTTAGATGATAACGGCGAAACGTGGAGGACGCTGGGCCCCCGACCAACTGGAGATGCTGTCGGACTCATCATTACAGAGGCGACACACGTGCGTAATGCGCAAACAGATAGGACAATGTATCTTGGGCTTAAAGATGAAGGGATTTTCCGATCTATAGATGGTGGGACGCAATGGCAGCCTTTTAATGATGGGTTGACGGTTTCCGAGAAAATTTCCACACTGGCCGCTGTTGGCAAAACAGTGTTTGCAGGCACAGAAAACGGACTCTACCGTCTTGATTCAGATATTTGGAAAAAACTGCCGTTGGATACACCAGATGCCATTTGTTCCATAGCAGTGTCCGGCAAGAATCTCTATGTTGGAACAGGTTCCGACCTGCTGGTGAAATTATCTGACACAGAACTCTATGAAGCAACGAAGAATACCTATTCGCCGCCAGTCAAGATCTTTCATTCAGCCGACTTGGGAGTTTCGTGGACCGAAATAAGTCACACCGGTGTACATGGTCTTAGACATGCACATACTGGTATAACGGTTTTAGCAAGAGATGAAACACTCTTAGCACTGAGTTGCAATCAATTTCATTCAGCAGATGGTGGACAAACTTGGACAGAACTTGCAAGCGACTCGGGTTGGTTGTGGCATAGTAGCCTTCCAGCTGTAATGGTAAACAAAAGAACGTATTATAAAGCGCGTGTATGGGGTATTCACCGCACGACTGACGGTGGTGAGTCATGGCATCCATTTATGAATGGCATAATTGGGACACATATAGTCGATCTGGTTGGGTTCAACAACAAACTCTACGCACATACTGGCTATGAAGTCTATCAATCATCCGACACCGGCATCTCTTGGAAAAAAGTGCCAGTTGATGGACAGGGAGTTGTGCTTAACCCCAGGACGAAACACGCGGGTGAGGCAAAGTTTGCGGTTGTTGGGAACACGCTTTATTTTGTTTCATCTGAAGCAGAGGAGTTCCAAATTTTCCGTCTATCTACAGATGGCAACATGCTAATCCCCGTTCAAGGTGTCCCGCTTTTTGATCGTAAAACAAACTCTTCTTATGCGATCGCTCGGATGCAAATTGATGCCCCTTATGCGATAACTCGGCTGCAAGGTGAGACAGCTGCAGCCGGCAGCGATGCATTTTATGTGGAATACCAAAGGGGACTCTTCAAATGGAAAGTCGGCGATCCAGAGTGGACATATACGGGATTGGTAGATGATAGCCAAGGGTATGATTACTGGAATGCTGGGAAATACAGAGGCGGATTCAAAACGGCGGTTTCGGGAGAAACAATCTATGTAGGTCAACGAGATGGCAGGTTGTTTCAGTCGCTTGATGAAGGACACAGTTGGCGGGACATTACATCCAGCCTGCCGCTGCGTTTCACGCACTTCAAAGAGATAACCTTTATAGGATCAACCCTCTACGTCTCAACAGACGCAGGGGTCTTAACTTCACAAACCGGCGCGCATTGGCAGGTGCTAACAGATAGCGCGGGCGCGCGCCCTACCATAGATAGATTTGCTACGGATGGTATCAAAGTTTATGGGACCGGCGAGGCGGGCGTCTATTGCTTGGATATCCGTAACCGATGGCAGAAGATTTCTTCAGAAAGTGTAAATGAAGTGATCTCTCTCGCTGTCATTAAAGATAGACTCTATAGTGCTGTTAATAGTCGTGGGATATTCCACATCTCGTTTGAGGAGTAGTCGGTTGTTAGTTGTTAGTTAAAACAGTGCTAAGTTACTTACGTTACTAAGGAAAAAATACAGATGAAAACCACACGATTTTCGATTTTAGTTGGACTTTTGGCGATATTTACGATTGTACCGAACACCTTCGCGCAAGACTACACAACATTGGAATTACCTGAAGGTGCTAAAGCACGTCTCGGTAAAGGAAAAATAAATGAAATAAAGTATTCCCCAGATGGCACACGTCTGGCAGTTGTAAGTGCTATAGGTATTTGGATTTACGATGCACAAACTGACGAAGCACTTGAACTGATCAAAGGACATACGGCTGAGGTTAATAGCGTAGCGTTTAGTTCAGATGGCAATACCCTCGCAAGCGGGAGTGCGGACAGCACCATCCGTCTCTGGGATGCGAACACAGGGAGCCATCTCCACACACTCACAGGGCATACGAAGCCGGGCAGAAACTTTATTAGGTCTGGGGTTCTCAGCGTAGCGTTTAGTCCGGATAGCACGATTATCGCCAGCGGGAGTACAGACAATACTGTCCGTCTTTGGGATACGAACACGGGTCTCCATCTGCGGACACTCACCGGGCATGCGGCTGGGGTCAACAGCGTAGCGTTTCATCCAGATGGTGCCACCCTCGCAAGTGGGAGTTGGGACCGCACTGCCCGTCTGTGGGATGTCAACACGGGTAGTGAACTTAAAACACTCACCTGGCATACGATTCCCGTCGCCAGTGTAGCGTTTAGTCCAGATGGTGCCACCCTCGCAAGTGGGAGTTGGGACCGCACCATCCGTCTTTGGGATGCGAACACGGGTCTCCATCTCCGTGCATTCACCGGACATACGACTGGGGTCAACAGCGTAGCATTTCGTCCGGACAGCACGGCTCTCGCCAGCGGGAGCGACGATAACACTGTCCGTCTCTGGGATGTCAACACAGGGGACCATCTCCACACACTCACAGGGCATACGGCTGAGGTCATTGGTGTAGCGTTTCGTCCTGATGGCACCACTCTCGCCAGCGGGAGTGAAGACGGCACTGTCCGTTTCTGGGATGCGAACACGGGGAGCGAGCTCCGAACGCTCACAGGACATACGGCTGGGGTCATCAGTGTAGCGTTTAGTCCAGATAGGATGACCATTGCAAGTGGGAGCGAGGACGGCACCGTCCGTCTCTGGGATGCGAACACGGGTCTCCATCTCCGCACACTCACCGGACATACGAATACGGTCAACAGCCTATCGTTTAGTCCGGATGGTACGATTCTCGCCAGCGGGAGTTATGACGACACTGCCCGTCTTTGGGATGCAAACACGGGGCACCACCTCCACACACTCACCGAACATAGAGATTGGATCAGAGATGTAGCGTTTAGTCCAGATGGAACAATCATCGTAACTGCGAGTGGTGATCGCACCATTCGTCTCTGGGATGTGAACACGGGGAGCGAGCTCCGAACACTCACAGGGCATACGCATTGGGTCAGAAGTGCGTCGTTTAGTCCGGATGGGACGACTATTGTCAGCGGAGGTTATGACGACACCGTCCGCTTGTGGGATGCGAACACGGGTAACGAACTCCACACACTCACAGGGCATACGGCTGGAGCCGCCAGCGTCCTGTTTAGTCCCGATGGCACTATCATCGCCAGTGGGAGTTATGACGACACCGTGCGTCTTTGGGATGCAAACACGGGGCACCATCTCCACACACTTACAGGGCATACGGATTCAATCGTCAGCATATCGTTTAGTCCCGATGGCACCCTCGCAAGTGGGAGTTGGGACCGCACCGTCCGTCTTTGGGATGTCAACACGGGGAGCGAGCTCCGCACGCTCGCTGGGCATGCGGATGACGTGGACGGTGTAGCGTTTGGTCCAGATGGCAATACCCTCGTCAGCGGGAGTAAGGACGGGACCGTACTCGTATGGGAACTCAATCCCTCCACGACATCAAGTGCTATTGAACCTCCAAGACCCAAAGAGGATGTCACTGGGGATGGTCTTGTTAACATCCAAGACCTTGTATCGGTCGCATCAAATCTTGGGCAATCAGGATCAGATCTTGGGCAATCGGGAAACAAGGCTGCGGATGTCAACGGTGATGGGACTGTCAATATACAGGACCTTGTCCTTGTTGCGAGTGCCTTAGGCTCAGGTGGTTCCGCGCCTGCTCTGAATGCCCAAGTCCTTCAAACGTTCAGCACTGTAGATTTAGAAAAATGGATTCAGGAAACCCAGCAATTACCGCTAACAGACCCGACTTTTCAACGCGGTTTTCTCATTCTACAACAACTCCTTGCAAGATTAACACCGAAACAGACGGCTTTATTGCCGAATTACCCGAATCCGTTTAACCCTGAAACATGGATACCGTATCAGTTGTCAAAACCTGCACATGTCGAAATCTCTATCCATGCGGCAGATGGGAAGTTAGTTCGAAGACTCGCGTTAGGCACGCAAGGAGCGGGCATCTATGAATCGCGTAGCCGTGCAGTGCATTGGGATGGTAAGAATGCGTTAGGAGAATCTGTTGCGAGTGGTGTCTATTTCTACACACTCACTGCGGGTAATTTCAAAGCAACGCGGCGGATGTTAATTTTAAAGTAGACATTCTGGATCGCAACCCAATGTGATTTGCAAGAGTTGGCGAGGTTAGGAAACCTCGCCAGCGGAGCAGGGCGCAAATTTCTGTGTTCACACATTTTCGGCTTTATTATAACAGAATAAGGGAGAACCATCCATGTTAAGAGCATTTGATTCTAAAAAAATTATCGTTATTGGTGTCGTTGTTCTTATTCTCTGGTTATACAAACAGAAGCCTTTGCTGGTAAAGCACCGACGACCTCCAAAATCTTGTTTACTTCTGTCCGCGATGGGAACTACGAAGTCTACATCATGAATACAGACGGTAGTCATCAGGTGAACTTAACGCAAAATCGCGCAGACGATTTTCAAGCCGTCTGGGCCCCCACCGGCGAACAGATTCTTTTCGTTTCCGATCGCGATGGTGGCACACATGATTTGTATCTGATGAATCCCGATGGATCCGATATCCGACGCGTCTTCAAAAGAAAAAGAAGAATTAATAGAAGCAATCCATCATGGGCACCCGACGGCAAACAGATCGCTTATAGTGTTAGGGACTGGAACTGTTCCAGGTCGATCATCTACATTGCAACTTTAGGGAAAGAAAAAGAAATGGAGTTCGTCATGGATGCTACTGATCCGGCGTGGTCCCCAGATGGTAGCGGAATCGCTTGCAGTATAGAGGAGCGTCTTACATTTGTCAATCTCCGCACACGGGCGCGAAAACAATTCCTACCTAAGAAAGCGATACAATGGCAACGCCATTCATCTTGGTCGGCGACCGGTCATCAGCTCGTCTTTTCTGGAAACAACCATGCAGTTCCCGTGGATAGGCAGCAACGCAACGAATGGATGGACAAAAATACAATTTTTATCATCAACCGCAATGGCACCGGTCTCCGACAACTTGTTGATGAAGCCGGCCCTTATGCATGGTCTCCTGAGTTGTCACCAGATGGACGAGAAGTCCTTTACACACAAGGAATTAATGGAGCACACCAAATTTTAAAAATCAACGTCCACAGCGGCAGACGGACCCGGTTGACGGATAATATATGGAATTTTGGTGGTGATTGGTTCGATCCAGAGTATGCGTTGCCAGTTGCACCCCAACCGTCCTTGCTAACCACAACATGGGTTGCAGCAAAAACACAACCCAGCAATTGACGTTTGTTCCAAGTTTCACTCAGAAACTTTCAAAAAATCAATGGAGGTAAATCATGAAAACTCGTTGGACTTTAGGGACCTTGACCTTTTCCATTTCATCCGGGTCCTTTTCTTTCGAGCGTTGAAGTTTTCAATCCAAAAACAAATCAATGGCGAGAAATAGGAGAGATGCCTGAGGCAAAATCGAGTCATACTGCAACTACCATTAACGGAAAAATCTATGTGATGGGCGGATTTTTTCGAGGTGACGGACGGGATTTTAGGTATCTTTCAACGATTGACATCTACCACCCTGAAACGGGTCGTTGGACGCAGAAACCCGACATGCCGGTTGGCAAATCCGGACATACCGCCGAAGTCATAAAGGGAAAAATTTACGTCTTTGGTGGACACATCGAGGATGCAGAAGAGGCACTGCTCACTGTCGAGGTTTATGACACGGGAGAATTTCCTCAGAGCGTCGATCCAACGGGTAAACTCGTTAAAACGTGGGGAAGTTTTAAAAAAATTGGCGCAGAGAAGTAGCAGTATCTCGCTTCATACAATAGAGACGATGCAGTTGTCTACTCCGATTTAAGGCTTTTCGCCAAGATTTCGATGAGCTCCGCTAAAGTCGGAAATTGGTCGCGTGCCTCTGGGGGAAGATCAGCGAGATGCGTGTCACCTACAAAGCGGTACATATCCGCTGCGCCTGTTAAGATATTCGGTGTCAATCCGACGTATGCAAAGGTCGCTGAAATCTCCTCCATCTCACCTATCCAACGTCTCGCCTTAGGAGGCATACCCGGCAATCCCTTCTCCATCCGTTCAAACAGTGCAGACTGACTCAACTGAAATTCGGCGGTGAGTGCTTCTGAAACACCCAAAACCTGCGCCGCTGTAAGCAATTCCGTGCAGAGAGCAGTTAAGCCTTTTGTTAAGGATGCGTAGCACATCTTAATCGCAGAAGCGTGTCCAATCTCATCACTGAGTGGTCGTACATCCAAGCCGTGATTACTGAGTTCTGAGAATAGACTGAGATCGGGTCCTGAGGCATAAAATCGGGTTGCTCCCGGATTCCGCGGGGGTGGCCCGATAATGGAAGCATCGACGAAAGTCCCACCTGCTTCGGTAATGACCTTTCCCAATTTGCGAACCGTCTGTGGTGCGATGGCGTTGCAGTCGGCATAAGTTAGCGTCGCGTTTGTCTGTTGAAGTGCTTCTGCGATTGCAGAAGCGGCAGACATCGCCTGTGCTGGCACCATGATTGAGAGGATAAGGTCTACTTCGGTTACCAATTGTGGGTATGTTGGGACATCTTGGATACCTGCTTTTTCTGCGAGCTCCCGCGTGCGTTTGCTTCTTCCTTGCAAACAGGTGATAACGCGCAAACCATTTTGACGAAGCACATCTCCGACGGTGTGTCCCATATCCCCAGGACTTAAAATTCCGACAGTGTTTGGCATAATAGGCTGAGACTCCCTTCTCTTTTCCTTTGTCAAATCCGAAATTCTGGATAAAGGTAATGTTTCTGAACGTTGATGTCCGGTGCGGTTACAAACCGCACCTACAACACTAAGGTAGACACAGCAGTGGCGTTTTTTCAGATGTGAACGCCGACAGTGTTGATTGCTTTGAATACCAATACCGCACCGAGCAAGATGACAACAGCGGCACTGACAATCGGTAGGCGTTGTAACCAGACACCTTCACCTGTGAAACGCTCAATCAACGGTTTCGCCATTACCATCAAGATACCGATAGCAACCAATACAGCAGCAAGCCCCAATGAGAAAGCAGACAGAATAATTAGACCCCACACAAGTTTGCCAAGGCTAATCGCAAACAGAAGTCCGATGAGTGCATCAACACACGGTACAATGCCACCGGAGATACCCAGCGATAGCAGTCCCCAAAAACCGGTTCGCTCCGGCGGGACATGGGTATGCGTCCGCCCTCCATGACTGTGTGAATGCCCATGGTCGTGGTCGTGATCATGAGAATGTCCGTGGTCATGGTCGTGATCATGCGAATGTCCATCGTCGTGATCGTGGTCATGGTCATGATCGTGGTCGTGTGAATGCGAATGCCCATCGTCGTGCGAATGACCGTGATCGTGTGAGTGTGCGTGATCATGCCCATGAGGGTGCTGATGTCCGTGACTGTGGACACCGCCGCTATAATACTGTTTCATGTTTTTTGCGAGGAGCCACGCGCCAATACCAACAATCAAAATCCCAGAAAACAGACTCAACCACGGGACGATATCCTCGGGTGCAAACTCCTGTGCCACCAACATGACGACACCGAGCGCGATAACGCTGAAGGTGTGCGTAAAAGTGACAACAAGCCCAAGGAACACCGCATCAATGACTCTGCCTTTAGAACCGACGAGATACGCAGCGACTATGGCTTTTCCATGTCCGGGTGTTAATGCGTGCAAACCGCCAAGCACGAATGAAATGACAAGCGCAGCGATTGCGAGCTGCAAGGTAAGGGGCCGGTTTATCAGTTCCTTTATCTTATCGCCTGAATGTTCATGTCCCTCATCCGCCAATCCTAATGTGCACGCGATAACACCGATAAAAACAATAGTAAGAATAAAAAGGTAACGTTTCTTCAACACTGACTAAATCCTCGCGAATTTTTGGAAACGTCTGTCGGCGACGACTTCACTGACGTAAATGTTCCCATTTGAATCGATCCAGATGCCGTGTGGGGAATCACTGAATTGACCAGGATTACTTCCTTTCTCCCCCCATCGTCCGATGACTTCGCCCTCAAGCGTCATGATGCTGATGCGTTGTCCACCCTCGGCGATGTGGATGACATTATCACTATCAATAAAGAGATCGTTCGGCGAGCGGAGGTCTGTCCACTCGGTCAAGTATTCACCGTCATTGTTGAAAATCTGGCAGCGGAGGTTCCCGCGGTCGAGAATATAGACGCGATCGTTGTGGTCTACGGTGACATCGTGCGGTAGATTAAATTCTCCCGGTCCCGTGCCTGGTGCACCCCACGAAACGATGACTTCGCCGTCTGCGGTCATTCGGTGTACCCGCGATTGTCCGTAGCCGTCAGAGACGTACATCTCACCCGATGCCGAGAGGACAGCACGTGTGGGTTCATTAAAGGGACCGCCTGGTGCTCCGGGTTGATTGACAGTGCCGAATGTCTCCAACAGTTCGCCGTCAAGCGAAAATTTCCGAACAGTGTGATCGACAGTGTCTGTGGTGTAAATTTCGTCATCGGGGCTAATCCAGATGCCATGCGGTTTCTGGAAGATATCCTTGCCCCATTCGGTGACGAATGTGCCGTCAGCCTCAAAAACGAGCATTGCGGGTTGTGGACTCCGATTGTAGACGTAGACGCGATCATTTGAGTCACACGCCACCCCTGAAACGAGTCCGAGTTGGGGAATCATCCCCCACTCTTCTACGACCTCATATTGATAATCACCTGTTCCAAAAGTTGCCATGGTAAAACCTCCTATTAGGTGCCAATGTCGATGTGCTGAGCGACAATAGATTTCAGAATCTGAACGATACGTTTCGCTTCAAGTACCCCGTTGTAGACGGGACCGAATTCAATATTGAGGGTTGGTTTTTCGCTCTCAATGTCGCCGACCACACCGCGGACGAAAGTCCAATTGTCAACAACAGTATAGCATCCAAAAATCTCTTGTTCAAGAGCGGTTGTATTTTTATAATTGAGCCATGCGGCAGCGAGCATCTCACCGTAGAGTTGATATTGGGGATCAACAGCTGTCAAACCTCTCTTAGCTTCATGTACAATGAGATACGGTGTGCGAATCTTACCTCCAATAGAAGGGGCAAGTGCACCATCGGCTTCGCCTTCAAGTTCAAACTTGGGGTAGGTCGCTTTCAGGGGTACCCCTGCCCATGCTTGAATTCGCCCCTGTTCTGCAAGTCGTAAAAGTGGATAAATTGCCCGAGACCAAAGGGTGGCTTCGTTCATTGGCACCAGATTGCGTCGGTACAGGGTTGCTTTGAAGGAATCAAGCAGCATCTGCTCTTCGGAAGTCAAAGTTGCTTGCCTTTCCTCCCAAGTCTCCAGGTTACTTTCCTCTTCGTGTAGGGTCACAAGCGCGTTGAGTGCATCTTCGGTGAGCTGTGATAATGGATATGTTTGCATCTCTGAAAATCTCCCTTCAGAGGGTTCTACCAAACCTTTTGGCTGCTAAGGTATTTTTGAACATATCTCAAAAGGATTCTAAGCTCAATAATACCTAATTTTAGGATATATTGCAACTTTTTTTAAAAGACTCCATTTATCAACAAAACGGCGCGTATGAGATCCGCTTCTTGAAAACCGGTGGCATAGAGGACATTTGTCTCATCAACATACGTATATCTATTCTCACCGAAAAAGTGTGTGACTTCAAAATTCAGACGGAACGTTCGGCTCAAGTCGTAATATATGCCTGCGCCCCAGTCAGAGAGATTCGCGTTGAAGTCGAAGTATCGGAAGTTGAACCGGTCAAGGGCATCGTTAATAAAACCGACGCGGACAACACTGAAGTAGACGAATGCACGCGCTTCTCGGTAATTGTAGAGGCTATGGTCGCGTATCCACGTGAAATCAAGCTGGACTCGATCGTCCCAAGAGGTTTCCGTCGTTCTATCATCTTGATTGAAACGTCCACGGAAATCTTCAAAATCCCGTGCGCGATAGTAACTTGTATCGGTGGATCGGATAAAAGTAAGCCTGTTGGAGAGCGCGAGTCGGTAGGCTTCGTTGATGTCGTAAGATACAATTAGATTTGCATCTGCTGTATCCTGAACAATCTGTTCGTCAAAATCAGATTTGGTATAAAGGTCCGCGTCTAAGTCATCTTGATTGTCAATTTCAACGTCGTGCAAGTCGCGTGTATAACGGAGTTTGAGTTCTGTTTGGAACATCGGCGAGATTAGGGATTGCGTTGGTGCATACTTCCTAAATCGCAATTCGGCTGGATTGAGGTAGTAAAGGTTTCCAGTACCATCAATGCCTTTGAGTTGGAGTGCGACATCCGTTTCAACCTCCCGCTGGAACGGAATCAGCAGTTTTTGGGTGTACACGCCATCAGTGGTAAATCGCTGAATCCGTTTTAGACGATAGCGAAACAGGCGGGTTACATCGGTAAGCCGTCTCGTTGGATCATCAAGTCGCATTGGAAGCGTGGAGACGAAATCTTTAAGATACTTCGCTGTATCGGCGATGAGCAGCGTTCCGTCTTCCAAAGCCGCTATCTGGAAAGGCTCAATAAATTGCCCCGCTGCGTCTCCATATTCGCCGAAAGCCTTTAAAAATTCCCCATCAGCACCATATTTCAGCACGCGGTGCCCTTTTTCATCAACAATATAGAAGTTTCCGGTTTCGTCAACGGTTATATCGACGGGATAGATAAAGTCTCCCGTTCTGGATTGTCTGAGCGGATAGCGAGCAAGAGGTTTGCCATTAGCATCGAGTTTGAAAATGCGTTTGTTTCGACCTCCAGCATCACAGACATAGAGATTGCCGCGTCTGTCTACAGTTAGCAAAAAATTGCGCTTTGTGTCGCCCTGCGGAATAATGAGGATATAATTGCCGTCGGCATCGAGTCCGGGGCTGGCTGCTTCAAGGGGTGCCACCCGTTTGCTGAAATCCTGAATTGGGTAGGTTGCGACAAAGGTACCGTGCGCGTCGAATTTATGGACGCATGGCGCGTAGTTGAAGATTTTTAGTTCCGGTGGCACTTGCGGCGTTGGGTTGGAAATCTCAATGAACATCCAATCCATTACATAGATAGCATTGTTCGTCCCTACAACAATATCTGTAGGATTGATGAATCGAAATTCGCTGTCTGCCGCCATCTGAATGTCGAATACAAAACTTCCGGTTTCATCGAATTTTTGGATTCTGAAGTTATCCGTATCTGTAATGTATATGGCACCGTCAGGCCCGAACGCCATAAATAAGGTTTCTGCGAATTGCGCCTCGCCTTCCCCTTTTCCACCGAACTCACTAACAAATTTGAATTCTCCAGCGGCGTTTAGAGACATCGAAAATAAGAACAGAAGACAGAGTATAAAGTTTCTTAGTTTAGACATTTGCTATTTTTTGGACGAGCGATTGACCTTTCTCATGGACAGATATTTTGATGATTTGGTGGGTTCAGGTGTTTTTTTCGGATATTATCTAAGACACCATTAATGAATTTAGGCGAGTCTGGCGTGCTGTAAGACTTGGCAATCTCAACAGCCTCATTGATCGCGGTGGCTGGATCAACGTCAGTGAGATAGAGTATCTCATAAGTCGCGCATCGTAGGATTGAGAGGTCTACGATAGGCATTCGGTGGAGTTTCCAGTTTTTAGAGGTGTTTTGAAGCAGCGTATCAATAGATTCGAGATGTGCAGTGGTGCCTTCAACGAGTTGCACGGCAAAAGAGCAAGGCTCTGCTGATGTATCTTGACGCTGTGAAAACCCATCTATGACCGTTTGCGCCGGTGTCTCAGTAAGTTGAATTTGATATAGCATTTGCATCGCTGCGATGCGTGATTGTCTGCGAGAGAACATTATATATTCCTATTGCTGCCTTTTATCGTCACTAATATAAAGGCATTTGTTCGGGTGCGCGTATTAGTTTGTATTATACACCATTTTAGGCGAGGTGTCAAGTTAGTTTTCAGGTGTCGGTTATTGAATGCCTCTGGCACAAATATTTGAAATACTTGACAATTCTGTGAAAAAGTTTTAAAATCTCACCTATTAGCCTTGAGTGAAAGGAGAGATCTGTGAATCTACGCAAAAGAGATTATGGTACAGTTGTTGTACCACACCCTCGCACTGCAGAGGCAGGGTTTAAGATGCTGCTTGCTGGTGGAAATGCCGTTGATGCCGCAGTTGCCGCTGCTTTCGCAGAAGGGGTTGTTGAACCCTCGCACAACGGCATTGCCGGATATGGGGGTTGTGTACTCATCTATCGTAAGGAGACACAAGATGTTATTGCGATAGACTACAACACCTCTGCGCCCGCTGCTGCTTCTGAAGATATGTTTACAATTGAAGATGCTCCAGACGCAGTTGCGGGGTATCGTGTGCCAGGACGTGTAAATGTCCACGGACCACAATCCATCGGGGTGCCGGGAGTTGTGGCTGGCTTGTGTTTAACGTTGTCGGAGTTTGGAAGCCTACCGCTTGCGGATGTGCTGCGTCCAGCCATCAATTCAGCACGCCACGGTTACGCCCCGAACAGTACGAATCGGGGTGGTATGGCAGGAAACGCCGAGCGATGGAAAAAAGATTTTCCAGAAACGGCGCGCGTTTTCTTGAAAGACGGTAGAGCACCGAAGAAAGGTGAAAGACTCACGAACCCTGAACTTGCTCGGACCCTGGAGGCAGTCGCGGAAGGCGGACGTGAGGCATTCTACGAAGGGTCAATCGCTGAAACAATCGCGAACCACATTCAGGAATTAGGGGGTTGTCTCACTGTGGAGGATCTGAAGAACTACCGTCCATTTATCACTCACCCCTACGAAATTCAGTATCGCGGCTATTCGGTCTATACGGCACCTTTGGGTGCGGGGGGACTAACGACTTTACAAATGCTGCGATTGGTAGAAGAATTTGACATGGCAGTAATGTCGGTCGCCGAAAGGTTTCACCTTTTCGCTGAAGCGATGAAAGTGTGCTGGCCCGAAAGGCTCCGTCGATTCGGCGATCCAGAGTTTGTTGATATAAACATAGAAACAGAACTCTCTGATAGCTTCATCGCTACACTCAGGAAGAAACTACAAGCCGGTCTTCAATCTCCGCAACCCGGAGAAGTCGTCTACTACGAACCGATGAACTGCACAAGTCATATCTCTACTGCAGATGCAGAAGGGAATATGGTATCCCTGACACAAACGCACGGCGGTGGTTTCGGCTCAATGGTGACGGTGCCTGGTACGGGGTTGCTGTTTGGTCACGGTGTCGGACGTTTTGATCCCAGACCTGGCATTGCGAACTCAATTGGACCCGGTAAACGTCCACTTCATAATATGGCTCCGTTTCTTGCCACACGAGAAGGGATGCCCTTCGCTACGTACGGTATACCGGGAGGTAGGACTATTCCGAATAACCAGTTGAACATTAGCGTTAGTCTTATGGACCTTCAGGTACCAATACAGGCGGCGTTGGATGCCCCGAGGCTTCACACCGATGGTGCCGAACCGATTCAAGTCGAACCGCGTGCGGGTGAAGAGACGCTGATAGCGTTGCGGAAACTTGGACACGAGATTACGCCAAGCGCAGGTATCGGCGGTCCTGGACACGGTATTCGCCTATGGGAAGATGGGGTACGGCATGACGGTGGGACAGACCCGCGAGGCGAAGGCAAAGTAATGACGAAGTAACAGGCGTTTTGGCAGGCGTGTTTCATGTGGTTTAGCAAGTAGGTCTCGGTGTCTAATGATTCTGGTCATCTCGAGACCAAATCCTTGAACCGAAAACTTTCGGAAGCAATTACATCAATTGGAAACCTTTGGTAAGGTTTCCCGATGTGACTTCAACTTCGTGCTTTGTGACAGGCGCGAAAAAACGGAGAAATCATGGCACAATTTGTAAAAGCCGCGACAACGGATCAAATTCAACCGGGCAAATGTATTGGTGTAAAAGTCGACGGTGTTTTCATAGGTATTTACAACGTGAAAGGCGAGTATTACGCTATGAACAACATCTGTCCACACCTTGGTGGCGTTTTGAGTTACGGTTTCTTAGATGATAACTGTGTTACGTGTCCACTCCACATGTGGGAGTTTGACGTGACGACTGGTGAGTGTGTCTGGCCAGGGGAGGAGAAACAGCCCACTTATGCTGTTAAAGTGGAGGGTGAAGATATCCTTGTAGATGTCGAAACGCCGCTCTAAAGCAATTAATGAATACGTTGTACGCGGGTTTTAGTATGGCGGCGTGATCGTGTGATCACGCCTTTCAAATAGGAGAAAAAATATGGCATATCTGCTCACCGGTGGCATGGGATGCATCGGTACTTATGTGATCCGTGACCTGCTGGCTGCTGGTGAAAAGGTAGTCGTTTACGATTTCGCTTACGACTTAACCATCCCAAAGATGGTACTTAGGGACGACCAAATTGAAGGGTTCACTTTCGTGCAGGGCGATATTACCGACCTGCCACACGTTTTACGCACTGTCCAAGAACATAAGATTGATCGGATTATTCATCTGGCATCGTGGCAGGTGCCAGCGTGCAATGCGAATCCACCTCAAGCACTGAAAGTCGTCTGCGAAGGGACAATCAACATACTGGAAGCGGCGCGTATTTTCAATCTCAAACGGGTTGTCTGGGCAAGCAGTGTTGCCGTCTTCGGTGCACCAGAAGATTACAACCACCAACAGATTCTCAACGATGCGCCGCACTACCCGAAGTTTATCTATGGGGCGTGTAAATCTCTGAACGAGAGGTATGCAACACACTATTTCGACGCTTACGGGGTTGACTCCATTGGACTCCGGTTCACTGCTGTTTATGGAGTCGGGCGGACGCGTGGCATGAGCTCTTTTACGACGCAAATGATTGAAGCAGTGGCGTTAGGTGAACCGCACGTCTGCCCTTTCGGTGATGACGCAGTGGATTGGCAGTATGTGGAAGATGTGTCGAGTTCAATTGTGCTGGCGTGTACTTGTCCGACAACACGGACACGCGTTTTTAATGTGAAAGGTGGCATTCGACCGGTCAAGGAAGGCGTGGCGTATCTTAAGACGCTGGTACCGGACGCGCAGATTACACTAGAAACGGGGGTGTTTGGCATCTCATGGGACTATGACGCGACAGCAATTGCTGAGGAGATGGGATTTACACCTGCGTATACGATGGAGCAGGGGATTCTGAAAACGTTCAACCGCTTCCGTGAGCGGGCAGGACTCGAACAGATAACGCCTTGAAGGGTGAAGGTAATTACACCCCCCAAGGCGTGAAAATGTACTGCTATTGTCTAATTTTCCTATTGGTTTAGTAATACTTCTTCATTTGCGCCCAAGTGGCAGCTAACTTACCGCGGGCATCGACAGTGAGGACCTGTTCCCAGGGGATATTTCTGCCTCTGGAATCGGCTTGATGTATATCATCAAAGTTTGGATGCCCCCAACCGCCGCTGTTGTTATCCACAACAACAATTTGGGCTGTCTCCCCATCAAATCCAGAGAGATCCCATTCTACACGTGCCATGGTTTCGGTGTTATTGCCGGTTGATGTGAGCACAACTTTGCCATCAATCTCCAAGTTAACACTGCAGGGCGCCGGATCATCTTTCCACGGGTGATTGCCACCGCCGATGAGGA
The DNA here is from genome assembly GCA_028820845.1 of Candidatus Poribacteria bacterium. Lineage (NCBI taxonomy): Bacteria > Candidatus Poribacteria > Candidatus Poribacteria bacterium. Next base: position 28,054 of record JAPPII010000124.1, on the reverse strand, counting down.
AATTCATCGTTTTTCCGACAATCGTGAACTCGATTGAGGTAAGGGTACCTTGAGGGCCATCGCCTTGAGTGGCACCTGGGTTCTGTCCGAGTTTCTTGCCTTTATCCGGTCCCTGATACTTTTCGTATAACCCTAACCACCAATCGCCCTGATGTTCCGAAGGCTGACCGCGGTTCCGTGCCGTTGGGTTATCGCCCCAAGTGGGCTGAAAATCAAACGCTTCTCCATCTGCTTCCCAATCCGTGAGATCGCCTGTCTCAAAGTCGTTGTTAAACGTCTTCGCTGAAGCGAGGTTCACAGACAAGACCAGCAGCATCAGAAGAGCAGATGGAATCGTGAGTAAAAAGCATACCTTTTTCATGAGTGGTCTCCTCCTGTTTCCGAAAGTTGTCTTTCAAACAAGTGAGTTAACCTTAAACCTGTACCTGATAGCACTGTTGTGCATAATATACGATTGGGAAATTAATGGCAAGAAAATTGTGAGTCAGAAAATACTTCGTAGAATCAAAAAAAACCCGAGTAAGATTGACATAAATCCAACAAATAAGGTTAATCCACCCATCGATTTTGTAATTGAAAAAGCAATCAGTTTCCGCACGATCAGACGTTCCCAGACGACATCCAACGGAACCATTATAACAATACCGAAAATCAATGGATTCGCTAATATGCTCTGCCATGTTGTTTTGGTGGTTTTTGGGAACTTTGGGAATGTGTTGGACATTGTATGTGGCTCCGGTTATTATGACACATCTACGAGCTGCCGCGCGAAAATTAATCCGACAACGCAGAGGATTGCTGTTAAGGTGCGCTTCTCACTTTTAATGGCGCGTGTCCAAGAAAAATCGTGGGTAGATGGTTCGGGATAGGGATGGAAACGTGGCAGGAGACGGGGGACCCGCTTCTGATATGCCCGATAGACATGCCCACAAGACTCCAAAAGATATGCCTCCTCCAGTGCAATAATTGGAAGGTATTGGAAGAAATAACCCACAATCAAGACAGCAACGAGCCAATAGACATTTGCGACAAGACAGACCCCGAAGCTGAGTAGGAAATTGCCGAGATAGAGTGGGTTTCGGACGTAACTATAGGGACCCGTTGTGACGAGATCCCGGGCGGCACCGAGCGTTCTGGCACGGGTGGACGCGCCAGCATAGCCGACTGCCCATATTCGGAGGAATTCACCTATGGTAATAAACGGTGCACCGATCGCTACTGTATACCATGCGGGATTAGCGAAATAGAGGAGTGCAAAGATGAAGGGGATCGGCGTGTAACTACGGATTTTGAAGAAGAAGTTGCCAATCTTTGCAGAAGTCATGTTTTGTATCGCGCCAACGAGTGGGTTGATTCTATTTCGGTGTCCGCCAGATGAGAACACTGCCGATAACTGCGTAGAGGATATTCGCGCCCCAACAGGCGAGGAATGGATGGAGTTTTCCGCTCTCACTCAATCCCTCAAGCGTTGCAAAGGAAAGTGCCCAATAGATGAAAGAGATAAAGAAGGCAATGACTAAACCCGCAAAAAACCCAGCCCTGCCAAACCGGATGGCGATTGGTGCGCCAAGCATAATGACGACGACAGCAGCGAAAGGATATGCTGTTTTGTGATATAACTTTACACGCTCTTTCCGGGAGATCTGCCCTGCTTGTTGTTTGTATGCGATCTGCTCGCGGAGCTCCTTAATCGTCATCGCTCTCGGGTCTTTTTCGCTCCCGATAAAACGAGCGGGATCTTCATAACGCTCAATAGCATAAGTATCGAAAGTCTCGTAATTTACCTCAACGCCTTTCTCAAAATGACGGATATATCCATCGGTGAGTTCCCACTGCGTAGGTGTCCATGTTGCTGACTTCGCAAAGAAGATGCGCTCAAGTTGTTCATCTGTATCATACTCATAGATTGTCAAGTGGCTGATTTTCTGAGCATCTAATACGATTCGCTGCGAGTAAAAGATACGATTGTTTTTGCCTTTAAAGACGATATTTCTGCCGCGTCGAGGTCGGACTTTGTTTTCCAAGAGGTGTGCTTGGTGAAAGGCGGGTGATGCGACTCGGTCATAGAAAAATGCGAAGAGCCCACAGATAAGGAGTGTCACAGCAAGGATAGGGACGAGAATCCGGTAAACACTGATCCCACCAGCTTTCATCGCAGTGAATTCGTTGTTTCTCACCATCCTGCCGAGTGTAAAAAAGACAGCGACGAACGCAGCGATGGGTACCATTTCCATGATCCGACGAGGCGTTCGAAAAAAAACAATCTTGACCGCGGTTATATAGTCGACATCGTCCTCAAACTTCTTGAGATCGTAATCAAGCAGACGGACGATAACAACCAAGGCGATAAAGAAACAGAGCCCAACAATGAAGGCGCGGAGATATTCCCGAAGCAAGTAACGGTCTAAAATATTCAAACGATGTTCACATCCTGAAACTTTTATTTTTAATCGTGAGGCAGTGGGACGCGTGTGCTACAACTTTGCGTTTTGTATATCTATAAGGTATGCGATATAGCAGCTAAGATTCTGCTTTCCTATTAACAACGAGTGGCACTTTCCTGTCCCGATCCCGCCAAGCGCGTAATTTTCCTTCGCCCATTACCCAGAGACTGAGCGCGATTCCAAATATCCCAATGACAATATTCGGTAGCCACATAGCAAAGATTGGCGAGAGAACATCGTCAACCCCTGCCGTCTGCCCGGCTTGTAATAATAAGTAATAGATGACGATTACAGCTAATCCGATCCCAAATCCGATCATTTTGCCGCTCCGTTTCACCATCAACCCTAACGGAATACCAATTAAACCGAGTGCGAAACATGCAAATGGAATAGAGAATTTTTTGTGATATTCGACCTGAGCAAAACGGAGTTTATGGCGTGCGTAGTCTGGGTTTGCGCTGGTTTGGACGGTGGATTGCAATGTGCCGATGAATTCCTTGAGTTGAGCAACACTCATCGAACGCGGAGTCTGATTTTGAAATTCGCCGCGCTCCAAGTCTTCGGTCATCTGAAGTGAAAGTTTTTGTTGTTGAAACTTCGTTATACGAAACTCATCTGGATTGTCTGTTGCGGGTTCATAAGAAAGTCCGTCGTAAAGCGTCAGCATTGCTCGACCGTCTTCAAAAGCGAGGGTCGCTTCTTGTGCGTGGCTAAATACTGGACGTCCACCCCAAATGCTATCCCAGATTTTGACGTTCTGCATGCGTCCGCTTTCTGCATTGGTAGATTCATACATCCACAACTTCCCCTCGGTTTCCAATTCCTTCATAACAGTGGCTTCCTCAAGGACGAAAGCGGGATTATGTTTTTGTATATCGCGTCTGAGTGAAGCATAGGCGAGGTTCGCCTGTGGCAAGGCATAGTCCATGAGTGCTAAGTTCACAAAACTCAATATCAGCGCGACTCCCAAAAGGGGTAGCATCAGTTGGTAGAATGCCACACCGTGCGATTTCATTGCTGTTATTTCGTTATCAGAGGCGAGTCGTCCAAGTGCAAGCAAGATCGCGACCAAAACTGCCATCGGGAGTGCTAACACAACCATGACCGGCATCATATAGAAGATTAATTCAATAAGATAGAGCGGACTGACCCCTTTCTGCACAAAAAGTTTCGTCAACCGAAACAGATCATTGAAGATAAGCATAACGGTGAAACAGGTGAGTGCTATTATGAAGGGCGGAAAAAATTCTTTGAGGATATATCGTGATAATATTCGCATATAGTTGTCAGTAACCGAGAACCTTTAAAATACTTATTCTATTTTTGTATTAGTTGATTTATGGTTAAAAAACCTTTATTTTTTTAGAAAACCCATAAGTTAGTGGGAACACGCACCGTTTTTAATTTGAAATTCCGCGACTGAAATGCTATTATATCCTTTATGAAATTCACGCTGGAACAGATTCAACTCACAACTGATGACCTTGCGGACGTGGCAGCACGCCATGTATCCTCCCAAGAGATCTATTCTCCGACAGCACCGAAGGCTCCTTCCGCGCAATTCGGTTGGCGTGATAGATGGTGGTTAAACCAGACAGCGGCAGCGGCAGTAGCGATTCATTACTGGTTTTTTGCGTCGGGCGACGAGGCATGCACAGCGGCTGACGAAGGTAGATTCCGGCTATCGGCGCAGACGGTGCCAAAACCCGGTGGGCGTGATTCTATCTATCAACCACCAGCGAACAATAAACACGGTCTGGGCGATATGGTATGGCAAGCGGGTGCGAATTTCCTATTCGTCCAAGACGCCGTTGTTATCCTGGTAGCAGAAACAGGAGGGAAGGTCTCAGCGGACACAACCCTCCAGATTGCCCAAAAAATCTTTTCAAAGATTCACTTTTTTAGCGATTCGCCAAGCGTAGAATAAGCCCCTTAGTATCCTAAGCGTTTTCGGTCAAGTTCCGCTTGCGCCGTTGTTGCAAGCTGCCAGCAGTCTTCATCGGTAAATGGGGACAGAGTTTAATAATCTTGGTACCACGTCCCGGACTGCTTGGCTACACGAACATTCTGTTCGCCTCCGAACTGGCGATGTTCAAACCACGGCAGTGCGCTTTCAGCTGCAGCGTTCGCATTTGTGAAGTTCGTCGTCGCTTCGTTTTCAAGGAATTGCTTGACCGCGTTGGTGTCAGGGTAATACTGGACAGCGTCTTTCCAGATGGCTCTACCACAGAGGAAACCACTTGCACCCGCACCGGTTGCAAGGTGGACGTTCTCGATAAATTCCTCAATATCGACACCGGCACTTAAGATGACCCAAGGCAGCGTTGAGGTTTCGTCCAATTTCTGACAGACCTCTTTCACTTCAGCAAGCTCATAAGCCGAATCCCCAGCATAAAAATCAGAATTTTGATAATCCGCAGTGTATTTAAGGTCGGCGGGGAACTCTAATTTTAGAATATCGACTTTATAACTGGGATCAATGAATTCCTCGACGCTCCGAATAACAAGGTCAGGTTTCTGTTTTGCAAACGCGACGCTCTTCGTAGTCCCTTCAAGTGCGTAGCTCACCAATTCCAACAGGAACGGCAGATCGTGCTTCTCACACTCGTCTCCGACATGACGTACAAAGGCTTGCTGATGCTTCAGGGTTTCCGGTGAGGCATCGGGATGGTAGTAGGCGAGGAGTTTAATGGCATCTGCTCCGGCGCGCTGTGCCTTGGCAATACTCCAATTTTCAATAGGGTTGGAGAGACGCTCGTTCTCGGCAACCCCTTCGCTAACATAACCTGATTCTTCATAGGCGAGTAGGAGTGCGACATCGCGTGGAATCTCCGTGATAGAGTAAGGATGTCCGTAAATCGGGTCGGTGAGAACTGCAGTGGCATTCGGGGCAAGAACCCGCGTTATCAAGGTTTTGAGTGCGGCGACATCTTCATATTGGACATCGGCATTGTCCTTGTTTAGTGTATCAGCGAGTGCTTGGACCATGGAGCCGCGCTGGTCGATTGCCATCATTTTAAAACGACCGTTTGTATCGGCGAGTTTGGTGATACCACGCAATTTTCCAGAAGAAATATCGTTCATTAACCTCTCCTTTTTTACTGGTTATCAGTTAGTATTCACGTTCAACGAAAAAATGAATTAAAGATAAAAACAATTGTTTTGCACGTTCATCAGGAAGGGCAAAGTTATGGCTAAACCGTCCTGCAGCTTCCTGTAGAAGGGCTTTAGAACGTTGTTGGGCGTAAGTAATAGATTTATATTTCTGCATTAACTGAAGAACGCTCTCAACTTCCGCCTCGGACTTCTCATCTCGCGGACGTGCCATGATATCAATAACCTGCTGTGCTTCGGTAGCAGTGCAGGCGTTAATGAGATGAATAAGAACAAGAGTGCGTTTGCCTTCGCTGATGTCGCCAGCGATCTCTTTTCCGTACCTACCGACATCGCCGATGAGGTTAAGGACATCGTCTTGAATCTGGAAGGCGATTCCGATGTCTTTGCCGAGTTCAACGAATGCGTCTATTTCTGTTTCGCTTGCCCCGCCAATAATTGCCCCGACCCGACAAGGCGTAATACAGGTATACCAGGCGGTCTTCTGTATACACATTGTCAAGTAGTCTTCCTCGTCGAGATCCCAGCGGTTATCATTGACCCAACTTAATTCGATGTGCTGTCCTTCAACGACTTGGTTGCTGAGTTGTATAAACTCAGATAGGATTCGGAAGGCGAGTTCATGGCCGAGGACCTCTGTATTTCGGTGGAGGAGTTCCCACATCTTGCAGTGGAGTGCATCGCCAACGTTGATTGCCATCGGAGTTCCGTGCTTTTGATGGAGACAGGGTTCACCTCTACGGAGTTCGGAACCGTCTTCAATATCGTCGTGAATCAGGAGCCAATTCTGGAGGAGTTCGAGTGAGGCGGCAGTGTTTACGGCGCGTTCTGGGTCTCCGCCGAACGCTTCACAGATAAGCATACAGAGCGCGGGTCTTAACCCTTTACCGGCGCGGCGGGGGTAGTCTAACATCATCTGGTACAACTGATGGACATCCGGGTGCTCGTGGGCAGTCGGGAGGAAATCGAAGATGCAGGCATCAACCCTGCGTTTGACATCGCTGAGGTAAGTCGTAACAAGGTGCTGTGTTGGTGAAGGTTCCTGTTCAGTTTTCTGCATCGGTATCCTTATATTTTAACCGTTTTTTATTTTTCGCACCCCTTCATTGCCTTTTCGAGACGACGGAAGTAGAAAACCCAAGACTTCTCAAGGATTGACTCGCAAATTTTGCCTTATAACGGATTTCAATATAATATTCCGCCACGGGGATTCTGAAACACACCAGACTTACTTCAGGATCAACATCTTCCGCGTCGCGGTGAATGCATCGGCTTTAAGGGTATAGAAATAGACACCGCTTGCTACAGGCTCCCCTTGGTCATTTCGACCATCCCAATAGGCAGCACGACTCCGAGTTTCATAACTACCGACTGACCTATGTCCTAAATCCAACGTCCGCACTAACTTGCCATCCGCAGCATAGATAGCGATGCTGACTTCAGCAGGGGCAGCTAAACGATACGGAATCCACGTCTCCGGGTTGAACGGATTGGGATAGTTCGGTAAGACCTCTGTCAACTCAGGGTGTGGAAAAGACTCAAGGTGCCCCGGTGCGGCAGAGACACTCTCACTCTCATCCATACTCTCACTCTCATCCATAGGACGAGGTATGTCAAGCACGAGTTGACCTGGCACAAGTAATCCTATGATAACATCTTCAATCTGTGAACCGTTAAAATTTGCGCGACGGATGCGCCCTTGGGTATCTGTCCAATACAACTTCTCACTTGCAAGGTCGACAGCAATGCCCACTGGGACGCTATCTAACCTATATAATACTTTCAGCCTATGTTTTTCAAGATCCGCGCGTCTGATTATTCCCTTCGTTTCACTAATTTTCTCGGTCCAGTAGAGGTGGTCACCGGCTATTGTGATGTGTCCAAGCGTCTGCGGAATTTTCAGAAAGGTTTGGATATTTTCTCCATTCAGGTCTGCCGATAGGATGCGTTCTTGTCGATCTGTCCAATAGAGTTTACTGCGGGCTGTATCTATGGTGATGTGTTTCGGGGAATTGAGCCCTGTGATCAGATTTTCAATATTGGAACCGTCAAGGTTGCACGTTTGAATCTCGCCCCGATTATTCGTCCAATAGAGTTTGCCCTGCAACGGGTGAATGGCAAGACTCACCGGCATGTTCATGAAAGTCGAGATTTCTATATGAGGCGAAAAAAGATCATCCAGGGCAGTACTTTTGATCGATGCACAGTGATATCCCATAGGTAGCAGCCCCTCTATCCAGTACATTTGCCGATTTAATTCATCATAAGCGATACTTTGTACCTGGGTGGCATGTACCCATTCACTCCCTTCAGGCCCATAAAGATGGTTATCTATCGCGTCTACCCAATAGATATTCGGATATTCTGACGGATCGATGAGTACTTTTTCTCGCGCCATAGCATTAAAACGGATCTGTTTGGAAACGCCAGGGACACTCACATGGACTACAGGGGCGAGAGTCTCTACTTGATATCCGAGCAACAGATGATTCTGTGCTCGTCCATCGGCATCCGTGCGGGATTCCATATCGGAGAGAAGCCCGTGATCGCTCCGCAGAGAGCCCGCGGGGTGATCCTCAGTTGGATACTGAGTCACACGAAAGATGACTTCTATGCCTACGACTGGGTCACCATTTGCGTCTACGACTTCTACAACGAAGGGTTCTGGTAACCAAGCGTTAGGGAGGCCGAGCTGATTATCTCCAGAAATTTTTCGGATATCCGCAGGAATTCGGTCATTCGCATCAACAATACCATCACTGTTGATATCTACCTGATTTTTATCAGCTGCTTGCATATCATCTTCTTGGAAGAAAAAAGGCTCCTGTATATAATTTCCACGCTTATCCATAACCCAAAGATGATTGTACATAAGATGATGGGGCGATGGGGCTAATTCGGTGGTGATAAATTCAACAGTTGCGCTTGTTCCGTTTAAGGATTTACAAGCAATTAAGCTCTCTCTCATGCTGTTATCATAGTTTTTTCGGTACCCAACTATGCTTGCCTGATGCAATCCATCGGGATCACTCAACTCAAAGCGGAGAATGGCCGCATTGGGTGGATAGGCGAGGATTGGAAACGTTTTTATTCTTGTGAGTGTATCCTTAATATCGGTTGGGTTTTCATTGAAGTACCGATGGGCATCTAACCATTCAGCTGCAAACTTAGACATCGACAGCGGAATCCCATCATAACCATACGACATGATCCCTCCGGTCCGAAAATCGTGAGGCAATGAAAATGCGTGCCCTAACTCGTGAATTGTAACGCCGAAAACACTACGCGGTAGCCCACAAGCTCCCTGATGAGTCGCGCCTTTATGGTATGTGTATGCATATCCCTCATGAAGGCTCCACTCAGTAGCCACGCCAGAACCTATAAGGAAGCAATCCAGCCCGTTCTTGGTGGCGCATGAGGTGATATAGATATTCTTTGATATATCACCGAAGTGTTCCTTGATTTCAGTTCCAATTGATGTAAGGGGTTGGAAATCATAATGTGAGGTTTCGAACTGCCCAATCACACGGTGCACGATGACTTTTCCTGCCTCATCGGTTTCAAGTCTAAAGGTTTTTCTGCCAAACCCATGGCGTTCCATTTCGTCGGCGTAAAACTTTTGGACATCTTTCATCAATGTACCCAGATAGGCTTCCATATTCGGATCGGGGAGGAGGTCATTTGGAACAAAGTAAACCGTTCGCACGACATACTGAGGCATCTCCTCCTGAGCGAAACTATTCGGCAAGCATAGAAATGTAACGAAAGTCAAAAACACAAGTAAATAAATGGCTATTGTTTTCATGGCAACTCCTTTGGGTGATCAGTTTTATCATAACAATAAATATTTCTACTATGCGAATGGACACCTATTTCTAACAGCCAAATACCCGATACAAGAATAAGAGGATATGATAGATAATTGCAAATTTCGCTATAATAACGCAAGTTGCCGCGTATCATAAACATATAGCACTCCGCTGGAGTGCGATCGGTAAATACGCCATTTTCTATAGATATATCACCCCTCTGGGGTGTGGAAAGCGACTGAAAAACCTTTCTGAAATGTGCCAAATCCGTTAGTAGCAACTTAGAACTTAGGTTATAATATTATAACACATCATAGCATGAAAATCAATTTTTTTGCTCCGAAATCTCCGAAAGGCTATGCCAATATTTTGGTAGCGGATTGTGAATGGCGGTCAGTGAATAGTAGTTCGTACAAGACAGACGAGGAGCCCTCGCTCCTATAATTAGAATTCATCTAAATCAAGGGCAACGAAACGGTATCCGAGGGGTTTTATGCGCTCAACCAAAACCTCTCGGATTTCGAGTGCATGCGCAAATTGCGCCTCGGAGATCTGGATGCGTAAAACGGGTGTGTGGTCAAAGAGAACAGCGTCTTCAATTTGAAGTTCGTGCAGGACCTGTTCAATTTCTTTGAGTGAAGTCTGGTTTTCGCCTTTTCCGAAACTGTGTTCTTTTTCCATATCAGGAACGTCGCCTCCAGTCGCTTCCTGCCATGAATCCACCATCCACGAAGACCATTTGACCGGTGACAAAATCAGAGGCATTGGATGCGAAGAAGATTGTCAAACCCGCCAAGTCTTCAGGCTCTCCCCACCGATAGGCGGGTGTCCGGTTGAGGATCCATTCATTGCGGTTGTCTTCGCGTGCGGGTGCGGTCATCTCTGTCCGGATAAACCCGGGTGCGATGCCGTTCACTTGAATGTTGTGTTCCGCCCATTCTACAGCGAGGAGTTTTGTCAATTGCAGGAGTCCACCTTTCGCTGCCGTATAGGCGACGCTCGTGGGTAACCCGATCGCTGAGGTGAGCGATAAGGTATTAATGACCTTTCCAGCCTTCTGTTCTTTCATAACGTTACCACAGGCTTTTGCGAGAAAGAAGGCACCTTTGAGATTAATATCTGTGACGAAATCCCAATCCGTTTCGGTAAAGTCCAGTGCAGGATTCCGTCTATTGACTCCAGCGTTATTGACGAGCACATCAATTCTGCCGAAGGTTTCAACAGTTTGGGCAACGAGCGCATCAATTTCAGTGAGATTCCCGACATCCGCCTGAATTGGGAGGACGGTTCCACCGGTCTCCGCAGCAATTCGTTCAGCAACGGGTGTTAATGTCTCCAGTTCTCTGCCAACAATGACGAGTTCGGAACCTGCGCCTGCGAGCCCTTCCACCATAGCGAGTCCGATGCCACGACTGGCACCCGTGACAAGACTCACCTTGCCATCAAGTCGAAATTGCTGGATGACGTTGGTTGCGGGTTTTTGAATCATATATTACTCCAATTTGTGTTATACCAATTAACCAATTTTATTTTCTCCAATTCTATTCGCTATCTATAGCAAGTGCTGTATCGGATTTGCTACCCTCCGGCGGCGCAATCCGGGTATGTATACCTACAGATGTTGAACAAAAGTCTTTATTCTCCAGAGGTTCAATTGAAAGCCGACATCCAAGCGCGGTAAGAATCGTTATGAGCATATCAAGGCGCGGTGGCTTCTCATACGAGAACACTTCCGAGAGGGTTTGTGGGTCCATTTCAGTTTGCTTGGCAAGTTTGGGGATCCCGCCCTGTGCGTCTATAACAATCCGGAGTGCACTCACTAACGCAGCTGGGTTCCTGTATATTTGGTAATCCTGTAATACCGCTTGAAGAAACCCGATGGCAGCCTCGCGATCCGCGGTCAGGTCTTCAATAAGAACATCATGCCATTTTCTTAATTTTCTCATGTGTGTGCCTCCTTGTATTCTTGCCAATAGGTTTTTGCGCGTCGAATATCTCGCGTTTGCGATGCCTTGTCCCCACCGCAGAGCAAAAGCACAATTGTGTTATCTATCTCCGCAAAATAAACACGATAACCCGCCCCGATATGGATACGCATTTCAAAAACGCCTCCACCCACAGAGCGGTAATCACCGAAATTGCCTTGCTCAAGATAGAGCAATCTCGACCGAATACTACTTTGTGCTCTTGTATCTCGAATAGTTTTAAACCACTCAGTGAAAGGTTCACTACCTTTTGAAGTCTGATAGAATTGTAGCTCTCGTGGGCGTGTGCTACGCATTAAGATTGTGCTTGATTAACATCAATACCAGTTTAATTAATCGTTTAACCCTTCCTGTTCTGCGAATTCAAACAATTGTCCACCGTCAATAGCCTTTATTTTTCCGTTGTGTTCCTCAGCAAGAGAAACAAGCAGTTCTGCTCCACGTGAGTGTTTTAAATTAATTTCAAGACCAACAACGTAGATAACGGCGTTATTGCGATTCTGTTCACGGACAATATCAAGAATCTTCTGAGTGTTCGTTTCAATGTGTACTTCACTATTCTTATCTACTTGTGGTAAGCCATCTGTTATCAAAACAACAACAGTGGGTTCAAACGTCAAAGCGGCTTCAATGGCAAGGAGAATGTTAGTATCGCTATTCTTCCAAAGACCCTCCGGTGTGAATCTGTCAAGGTACTTGAAGACACGTTCTATGTTCGTCGCATTCGCAGGAATCATTTTCTCACTCATAGTTTCCGCTGTGGTAGAAAACGTTACAATGTTAAACTTATCCTCATCTCCTAACATCATTACGGAATCTTTTAGAGCGCTTACTGCCAATGGTAACTTTTTCATTCCCGCTGCCACCATACTTGCGGTGATGTCAAGACAGTAGACGACCTCTTTGGGTCCGTTAAGTTCGTTGAGGAAATCAATGATGCCAAGCCGATCTGCGATACCGTCAGCCCCACCACCGCCGAGGAGTCCGTCCCCGCCGCCCTGTCCACTGCCACGGAACCTCCCCATGCCCTCGTCTCCACGCGCTCGGACTCTACCGGTAACAACCCCGCGACCATCGGTGCGTCCGGGTTGTGAGATGAGCCTACTGAGATTTGAGGCTTCCGCATCTCGTAATTGGGCATCCGTCATAACATCTGGGATGGTTTCACTCACCGGTGCTTTATTGACTTCAACATCCTGAATCACAACGCGTGAACTGAGTTTCATGACTTCATCTATTTTGTTCCGCGTCGTTTCAATTTTCCTATCCTCCGCATTTCTTGCGAGCTGCTGATTGGGATCATATAATTTTTTTGTCAATGGCGGTTTGGGCTTTGGGCTGCGCTTCCTGGGTGCTTCTGCATCGTCAATCAAATCAACAGCAAAGGCATCCTCCTGCTGATCGCTGAGTTGGTTTATTGGCAAGAAGAGATAGACAATGACAACGATCATGTGAACAATAAGAGATAATAAAACGACAGAACGTATCCTATTTCTACGCCGTTCGGCATCAATGCGCCAATTTAGAAGTTGATTTAACATGATAAACCCTCTCAGTGTGTTTTTTCATCGGTACGCGTCTCGGCAATCAATAATTAAGATCAGGACGGACGCAATTTTGACCGTAAGGCATTCTTTTAGGTGGAGATACCCGGACGAAGACAGACGTTTGGATAGCACAACCTAATAGGTTATACTACATGGTAGATGCCAAAGTTTGCTGATCTTCAAAAGCTGCAATCCACGTTTTGCCTTCTGGTGTCAATTCATAGTAGGTATGATTCCGGTGTTTGATCCACTTGCCTTTAACGATGTTCTTTCGATATTGGATTACACGTCCTTGCACCCGTTTTAACCCACCAAGTTCCCTTAATTTTCGGTGTCGTTGTTGCATCTCTTCAAGCGGAACTCTTAAAGTCTCAGCGACAACGATGGAGTAGTCCATTCCGAATTCTTGATGGTGCTTGAGTATAAAGTAATCCGTTTCATCAAGTTCGGCAAATTCGGGTGCGAGTGGAACGGCATCCGCTGCGACTTCGGTCGTCCGGATCTCATCCCATGTTACCTTTAGCAACCGCTCTGTCCGTAAACCTTGGACTGCATTGCAGGTGGCGTTGTGGACAGTAATCGTGCCGTCCTCTTTGAAATAGCCGGTAATTGGGTCTCCCTCTTGTGGGGTGCAACATTTGGCAATTTTGTATGTGAGCTCAGCAACCATTCATTCATACCATTGTAACGCCAATATATTACTCTAAGTTGACGCTATTTCGTCCGTTAGAATTAGGATTTACAGGATTTTAAGATTGGTAAGATTATTGAACATCTTAAAGAACGCCAACACCTAAGTTAGACAAATTTTCTTACACCATCTCAAAGGCGTTCTAATGCTCGGTATCCAATGTCGTTCCGAAAATGCGCATCGGCGAACCGAATAGCAGAAACGCCCTGATATGCCCGTTGAATCGCATCGTGTAACCCATCAGCAGTAGCCGTAACACCTAACACCCTACCGCCATCCGTGACGATGTTTTCACCGTCGTGTTTCGTGCCAGCGTGAAAGACATTCACCGCTTCAAGCGTTGCAGCATCTTCCAAGCCTGTAATAATTTTGCCCGTTTGGTAAGGGTCAGGATACCCCCCCGAAGCCATGACGACACAAGCGGCGGCTTCGTCATGCCATTGCACGTTAGTGTGCTGTGCGATCGTTCCATCAATACACGCCATCAACAAAGGCACCAAATCGCTCTTGAGACGCGGTAAAAGCACTTGTGCCTCCGGGTCTCCAAAACGACAGTTGAATTCCACCACCTTCGGACCGGCATCCGTAATCATCAAACCGACGTATAGCACACCTCTGAAGGGTCTTCCGATAGCCGCCATACCGTTGATAGTCGGGTAGACGATGTGCTGCATCACATCGTCGTGCAGTTCAGGTGTGATAACAGGAGCAGGCGAATAAGCACCCATTCCGCCGGTATTTTTACCCGTATCCCCGTCGTGCGACATTTTATGGTCTTGCGAAGAGACAAAAGGCAGACAGTGTGTGCCATCAGTGAGAACGGTAAACGAGGCTTCTTCGCCGATTAATTCTTCCTCAATTACGACGCTATCGCCTGCTTCGCCAAATGCTTTGTCTATTAAAATAGTTGTGACAGCTTGCGCCGCCTGTTTGAAGGTACGTCCGGGGATAACGCCTTTGCCAGCGGCAAGTCCATCTGCCTTAACAAAAACAGGTGTATTTTGATCCTCAATATACGCCATCGCCTCCTCAGCATCCACGAATGTGCGGTGCGCTGCGGTTGGTATATTGTTTTTCACCATCAGCTGCTTGGCGAAATCTTTGCTTGCTTCAAGACGAGCAGCACGTTTATCGGGTCCAAACGCTTTGAGTCCGCGCTCATGGAATGTATCAACGATCCCTTCAGCCAATGGTGCTTCGGGACCGACCACAGTTAATCCGATATTTTCGGATTCCGCCCAGTCTGCCAAGTCAGTAAACTGGTCCGGCATAGGGATAGATTCTGCGATTTGTGAGATGCCGGCATTGCCGGGGGCGCAATAGATTTTTTCAACGAGCGAACTCTGGGCAAGTTTCCAGACGAGTGTGTGTTCACGTCCGCCTTGCCCAATAACCAGTATTTTCATTAGGTCTTGTCCTTTTTTGAGTGTATTATATCAGAATATGTTCGGGAAATCAAAGGTTTTAAATTAAGTTCAAAAATAGCAGCGGCTGTGTTATACTTAATGCATCGACTTCAAACTGTTACCTATAGGAAAAGAAATAATACCATTTCTAAAAGTTTATACCACATTAACGGCACCTGAATGCGCAGGAGACCAACGGTTTCCTATGCTACAAGAAGGCACAAACTGAAAGTTTATGCTACAATTTCAATCAGAAATGGTATAAGAAACCATCAATGCGCAACACACACCCACGAGAAATAGAAACTTACCGAACGCAAAATGGACGTGAACCCTTTACGGAATGGTTTAACGCAGTTCGAGATACAAGAACACAAAGCAGAATTCGAGGTAGACTTGACCGACTTGAAAAGGGAAATTTTGGAGATTACCAATCTGTTGGTGGCGGTGTCTTTGAGCTGCGTCTGCCTTTTGGGCCAGGTTATCGCATCTACTTTGGTGAAGTGGATAGAACAATTGTCCTTCTGCTCTGTGGGGGCGACAAGGCATCGCAGGTACAGGATATCGAACGCGCAAAAAGCTATTGGCGAGAATACAAGGAGACACGAACATGAGAAAATACCGAAAATGGAGAGATATCGTAATAGCGCAGCTTGCAGCCGATTGGGATGCAGCAATTGACTATATTCAATTTGCATTGGAAGAATACCAAGTTGATGGTGACACGCCCGTACTACTGTTGTCCCTCAAAACGTTTATAGAATCGCAAGGTGGAATTGCCGAAGTTGCCAAGCACACCGGCATGGCACCAGAAACCCTGTCGAAAATCCTTTCAAGCGAAGATGCTCCACCCCTTGACACCTTTGTGACTATTCTCAAGGCACTGGGATGCCGACTTTCGATCGAACTACTAAAAGACGAGGACTTTCAGTCAGAGAAGATAGGCGCGAATGCTCCGATTGCCTCCTCAGAGGGCATTAAACCTGATATGGTACTCGCTACAGATAACAAATAGGAGATCAGTAAGCAATGGCTGAACAACACCACGAACTCGCCCATGTTTTTACGGATGCCTCGCAGGTTGTTAACGATGCGCGCGGTGGCACGCCACGCGACGTGAATACGCCCTATACCTTTCCCGGTTATAGCAAAGCGGAATGGACAGAAAAAGCCGCAGCGTTACGTCAACAAATTCGGGTTGCTAACGGCTTAATCCCGAGGCACGAACCGACCCCGCTCAATGCCGAAATCTTCGGGAGAATCGAACGAGAAGATTACAGTGTGGAGAAGGTCTATTTTGAACCCTTTCCAGGCTTCTTCACAACCGGAAATCTTTATCGTCCGTTGGGGAAATCGGGTCCGTTTCCGGGGATTGTGAGTCCACACGGACATTGGGCACGTGGGAGACTTGAGAACATTCCGCGCGGCTCAATTCCAGGACGATGCATCAATTTCGCCAAACAAGGTTATGTCATTTTTGCGTACGATATGATCGGTTACAATGATAGTGGTAAACAGATAGACCACCGCTATGGTGGTGTCCACGAAGGATTATGGGGTATGAGTGCAATGGGCCTTCAACTCCAAAATAGTATTCGCTCCATTGACTTTTTAGAGAGCCTGCCAGATGTGGACAGTGAACGCATTGGGTGTACAGGTGCGTCAGGGGGTGGCACACAGACCTTTATCTTGACAGCGGTTGATGAACGTATCAAGGTCTCTGCCCCTGTGAATATGATTTCAGCGACGATGCAAGGCGGTTGCCTCTGTGAAAACGCGCCGAACCTGCGTTTAGATGTTAGCAACATTGAGATTGGCGCGCTGATGGCACCGAGACCGCTTCTACTGGTGTCGGCGACAGGTGACTGGACAGTGAATACCCCGACGGTTGAATATCCTGCTATCCGAAGTATCTATGCCCATTTCGATGCAGCAGACAAAGTGCATCAGGTTCAGATAGACGCAGAACATAATTACAATCAAGAGAGCCGCGAAGCCGTATACGCTTGGTTTGCTAAATGGTTCTTAGGGGTAGAGGATGCTTCGGCGTTCAAAGAGGTGCCGTTTCAGGTTGAACCGGACGATGCCTTGCTGGTTTTCTCAGAACGTGAGATGCCCAGGCATGCCTTAAAACAGGAGACGTTTCTACCGACTTGGGCGAATCGCTGTCGTACAGCAATAGAACAACGGAAACCGACGAATGAAACAGAACTCCAGACATTCCGTGAAGAGATAGGGAGCGGGTTGCAACACGCACTCGGATTACAAATTCCGAAAAGTATGGACGTAACGCTTTTTGAACCGAAAGGTGCCTTTCCAACGACTTATCAAAGGAATGTAGGGCGCAGCTTGCAAGCCCATATTCAGATGTCGGCAAGACATCTCGTTATCGGTAGAAAGGACATAGGGGACGCTATTCCCGCTATTCTATTTAGCCCAGAACCACAAGTAGGACATGACCCCGTGGTTGTTATTGTTCACCCAGAAGGCAAAGAGAAGTTAATTGATACAGAAACGGGGGAACCGTTGCCGCTTATCACAAACCTGCTCAGTGCCGACCGGAAAGTGCTCCTGATTGATGTTTTCGGTACAGGCGAACATAGGAATTATGAGAGATCAGAAGATACCAATTACTTTACTACCTATAACCGAACAACTGCCGCATCACGCGTGCAAGACATTGTGACGGCACTGCACTGTTTTACAGATAGGGGGGACGTTTCGGAAGTGAATTTGATTGGGATTGGTGAAGGGGGACTGTGGAGTCTGTTGGCGGCAGGATTCACAGATGTAAAGAACGTTGTTGTAGATGCAGCAGCATTTGCCCTGCAAGACGATCTTGATGGCGACGCTGCTTTCTTGGAAACGCTACCCATACCGAATATCCGGCAGGTCGGGGACTTTCGGACTGCCGGGACGCTGATTGCACCGCGACCGCTGATTATCCATAACACGGGTGATGCATTTGACACGGGATGGATTGCTGAGGTATACGGAAATATTGGCGCAAGCGAGCGTTTGCTTGTGGAGAGTGGTAGATTGTCCCATGAAGAGATCGTTGCACGGGTGACGGCAGGCTAATTAAGTGCGGGGACACAAATAAGGATTGAGTGTTCTCACTTCAGTTGTAATATAATCTGTCAGATTGTGTGTTCTAAGTCGCAAACTAAAAGTTTGCGGTACAAAATAAGGAAAAAATATAGGGCGGACACTGCGGTCCGCCCTTACGTTTGTCAGCACGATTTGTAACCGTGCGGAATTACAAAATTGTCTTCTATGAAAGGTTGTATCCACGTTCGTTGTGTTGAGAAAGGTCGAGTCCCATGCGTTCCTCATCCTCCTCAACACGTAAGCCGACTATGGCATCAACAATCTTGAGGATAATAAACGAAAGCACACCACTCCAAATAATAGTAACGACGATGCTAAGGAACTGTGCCCAAACTTGCATCCCGATACTTTTATCCAATCCAACACCACCTAAACCTTCGGCGGCAAAAACTCCAGTTAATAATGCCCCGACAATCCCACCGATACCGTGAACACCGAACGCATCTAAGGAATCGTCATAGCCGAGTTGCGCTTTTAAGCTGGTAGCACCCCAGAAACAGACGACTCCTGAGACGATACCGATAGCGAGAGCACCGATAGGTCCAACGGAACCAGAAGCCGGGGTAATAGCAACCAAGCCGGCGACCGCCCCTGTTACAATGCCCAAAGCACTCGGTTTGCCGTGTTTCGCCCATTCAACAAACATCCACGCAACGGCAGCAGTTGCAGTTGAAATCTGCGTGACGAGCATCGCCATACCCGCGGCACCATCAGCGGCAACAGCACTACCGGCATTGAAGCCGAACCAGCCGACCCAAAGCATAGATGCACCAACAACGGTCAGCGTTAAGCTGTGCGGTGGCATTGCTGTTGTTTGATAACCGAGACGTTTTCCGACTAAGATGGCAGCAATGAGCGCTGCGATTCCTGCGTTAATATGCACAACAGTACCACCAGCAAAGTCGAGTGCCCCGATAATATCGCCAAAGAGTGATCCGTCGCCAGACCATGCCATGTGGCAGAGCGGTGCGTACACGATTATCGACCAGATTATAGAGAAGATGAGCATCGCGGAGAATTTCATCCGTTCAGCGAACGCGCCAGCAATCAGCGCAGGTGTAATAATCGCGAATGTGAGTTGGAAGGTGATAAAAACGGTTTCAGGGATAGTCCCAGAGAGAGTATCTACACCGATACCGCGCAGGAACATCGTACCAAGCCCGCCAACAAAGGAGGTGAGTGTGATTTTTCCTGCCTCCATACCAACGGTGTTAAAGGCGAGACTATAGCCACAGATAACCCATATAATAGTAATCAACCCTGTCAATGCGAAACATTGCATAAGGACAGAGAGTACATTTTGGACGCGTACGAGTCCTCCATAGAAGAGGGCGAGTCCGGGGATAGTCATAAATAGGACGAGAGCCGTTGAGGTAAGCATCCAAGCGGTGTCGCCTGAATCATGTGTAGCCTCCTGTGCCATCGCCAAACTCGGCACGCCACAAAGTAAAAGAATAACAATTAGTGTTCTAATTCGTGTGTAACCAGATCGTTTTTTCGCAGACGTCGATGCACATCGTTGTCGCATCTGGGATCCTCCATAATATTCACAAGCAAATGGTGCTTGTTCCGTTGTTCTATAAAGCAGACTGCTCTGTCTACTATTCAGTTAAGGGTACACTTTCGCTGGTGAGTTCCAAAATTTCATCCAGCAAAAAAGTGAGTTTGTCAGATAGAAGTTATATTTCCCGATTTTTACGATAACAGGCATTAATTTGCCATTTTAGCAGAATACAGCGAAGGTATCAAGTAGTGATAGACCCCGTCCTAAAGGGCGAGGCTTCTGCAAAAGTTTTACAGAAGCATTCGTGCTATCAACGACCACTGCTTCCAGTCAAAGACTTACGTAGCCTACTGCAACAGACGCTATCCCGACTGCGACACAAACGTGTCCTTACGAAAAGTTTGATACACATTTTCAAATGGGATTCAGCATGACCTGTCTTTCCCTACTGTGTATGTCAAGCAGATTTTTTACAAGTATAGAGTTGTAAGGCTTTTACGTAGTTGTCTCACTTGTTTAGCGTATCTACCATAGCATCAACTACAACCTATGCCGATTACAATGCGTATTATAGCAGATTCAATCACTTGTTTCAAGGAAAACAACGTCTACATCTCCTACCTAAAGGACGGAGTTTT
Source organism: Candidatus Poribacteria bacterium (assembly GCA_028820845.1). Lineage (NCBI taxonomy): Bacteria > Candidatus Poribacteria > Candidatus Poribacteria bacterium. The sequence continues at coordinate 7,805 of JAPPII010000124.1, read as the reverse complement.
GACGCTGAAGATTATGATAATTTCAAGTGTATTTAGTCCCACCAGCGTTTCGATCCTGTGAAGGTAGCATCCGCTCCTATTGGAATAACCAGTGAACTATAGTCTACAACAGAGAAAAAAAGGCAATCAAATACAACAGCAAAAAGGGAAACGCCCACAAATCATGAAGTAAAACTCAGGGATAAAAGTGAAACTTCCAGTGGGCGGTCCCTATTCGTTTCATAGCCGAAAGGCTATGAGAAAAATACGTTTAACGTATTGCAGAGACGTTGAAGTCTGGATAGGCACTTGCGCCGTGTTCTTCGTAGTCCAGTCCTGCTTGTTCTTCTTCTTCCGTAACCCGTAAACCTGTAGCAGCTTTGATACCGTAGAAGAGAATAAAGCCTGTAACGAGACACCATACCAGAACAGCGACAACACCGACGAACTGTGCCCAGAGAAGCTCGAATCCACCACCGAAGAAAACGCCACTTTCACTGTCGAAAAATCCGAGGAGAATCGTTCCTAACGCACCACACGTACCATGTACAGAAATAGCACCAACCGGATCATCAACGCGAAGTTTTTCAAAAAACAGGACACTCAACACAACAACGATACCCCCCAGGGCACCGATAATCGCAGCGGATACTGGACTCACAGAGGCACAGCCTGCAGTAATTGCGACCAATCCAGCGAGTGCGCCGTTGAGGGACATACCAGCATCGGGTTTACCGAGGAATATCCACGCGGTAATCATAGCCAGAATAGCACCCGCTGCTGCTGCGAGGTTGGTGGTTACAGCAATACTGGAGATGTCGGCTGCATCAGCACCCATTTGGCTACCTGGGTTGAATCCGAACCATCCGAGCCACAAAATAAAGACCCCAAGTGCGGCAAGCGGAAGATTGTGTCCAGCAATCGGTCTCGGGTTGCCTTCACTATCGTATTTACCCATACGGGGACCTAAGACGATAGCACCTGTCAAAGCGAGCCAACCGCCTGTCGAATGGACAACTGTTGAACCCGCGAAGTCAGACATACCCAGATTTGACAACCAACCCCCACCCCAAATCCAGTGTCCAACAATCGGATAGATAACACCGGTGATGAAGACGCTGTAAATGAGATAACTTTTGAATTGTGTGCGTTCCGCCATTGCGCCGGAAACGATAGTTGCGGCAGTAGCAGCGAACACAAGCTGGAAGAGCCATGCGGCATGTGTCGGAACAGAACTCCATTCCAATGAACCAAATACATCAGAATCAGATGGGACGAACCATCCACTTGTTCCCATGAATGCATTACCGGCACCAAACATGATAGCAAAACCGATCGCCCAATATGCGATCGAACCCATCGAGAAGTCCATCAGGTTCTTCATAAGGATGTTGACGGCGTTCTTGGCGCGTGTGAATCCTGATTCCACCATAGCGAATCCTGCTTGCATAAAGAAAACGAGAAATGCAGCGACAAGCACCCATAACGTGTCAGCCATATATTTTGCGTCAGAAACCTTCTCGCCCTCAATAGCTCCATTTAAGGCGAAAACGTTTAGACTTAATAGGCAGGTAAGGGCAAAAACGACTATAATCACCTTTTTCTTCATTTGAAATATCTCCTTGTAGAACAGCAGTCAGTTGTTAGCAGTCAGTAAAGAAGGACTGATCCATCACACGCCTCTTTTTACGAATAACCGATAACTAACAACTGATAGTTCGCGTCTTTACCACGAGCGAACGAATGTCATTCTGCCAGTAATTCCTGTATCCTCGTCCTCTTTTTGGGTCTCAAAGCCGACGAAGACTCCGAGGGTGTTATTTTCACCGTAGGCAACATTTGCCCGAAGACCGGGAGCAAGACCCCCGAGTCCGCCGTTGGTTAAATCAAGCGTTACTTCTACCTGTGGACCAACAGAGAGTGTATCGTTGAGCGACAGAAGTAAAAAATTTCGGGTGTAGATCGAATCGTCACCATAATCAAAAGGCGAATTGAAGAACCCTTGTATCCATGACTCAAAATAGATGGAACCAGCGGTGAGATACGTAAACAACTGCGGGGCAATCAAGGAAGATGGCCCGTTCGGTGCAGCGTAATCAAACCCAATACCTACCATGGGAAGGAAACTAAGTGACAGTGAGTCGCTATCAACAACCGGAATACCAAGTCCAATATCTAACTCACCGAACGTCCCAACAACATAAATGTCGGTATCTAATGAGAGACCGCCGAGGAAACTTGGAGAATGACTGGCACCCACCCATATCTGTGTGCCTAAACTATCTGTGTCAGTACGGAACCAACCCGAAGCACTTGATGCCTCTTCCTCCGCCATCTCTTCACCGGCTTCATGTGCATCTGCATAGGCAGTATGGATACTACCGACGGCGAAAATACAGACGACTGCTAACAACTGAGCGAACCAAAATGTATGCGTTTTCATTAAAATCTCCTTGTGCACACCAAAGCGTGCATGGGTGTTGTGTAGATTTAGTTAACGGACAATCACGGTGCTATCGTGCCAGTTCAGGTTTCTATTTAGAACGGAGCCTCTTGACTCCGACATAATTTTCTGATATACTCGCCTGCAAACAACAGGCTTTCACCAGCACATCTTGCGCACCTATTGTCGCTTAAAGCAAAACGCGTGCCAATTGGTTATTGGTTATTAGTGGTTGGTGGTTGGTAGTTCCCGTTATAGCGGTTAGCGCAATGTGTTCTTGCGACAAACCGTTCTTACCCATTAACCATTCACTATTAAGTGAGGAGACAGATTTCTAACAAAAATGCTGAAATTTTCAACAAAAGATTGCCCAAAAAAAAAGCATATTGCGCTTTTAAGCACTGTTGTAATATTCGGGGCACTCCTCCGTTTCTGGAATTTGGGCGAGTGGAGTTTTTGGATCGATGAGGTCTTTACTGTTAAAGATGCACAGAAACTCTCGTTGGAGAGTTGGCAGGGCATTCCAAACCCTGTTCCATATCTGGCAGTAAAATTATCCATCGCGCTTTCGAGTGATAGTGAATGGGGGAGTCGTTTGATTCCGTGTATTGTTGGGATCGTCTCAATTCCTGCAGTCTTTGGGTTAGGACGCACGCTATTCAATTGGCGAATTGGACTTCTTGGTAGCACGTTTATGGCGTGTTCAAGTTGGCATCTGTTTTGGACACAGAACGCCCGTTATCCCGTCTTTACACTACTCTTTGGAGTCCTGACAGCGTGGTGCTTCTATCTGTCCCTCGAACGCGATTCGACGCTTTTGACGATAGGTGCACTCCTTTCTTGTTTTTGTCTAATTCTCTCGCACATCCTCTCCGTTGTAATTGTGCCAGCATTAGCCGTCTATGCGGTAGTCTGTCTATCAGAAAAATCCAACAAAAAACGGTGGCTGAATCTGCTTATTTTCTTTATCCCTTTCGCGATGCCGGTGTTCGCACTGATATTTCCACAGGTTCGGGACTATCTCTTCTCCGGGTGGGGACGCAATGTATGGCAGCGAAGCCCACTCTATATTGTGCTAACGCTCGTCCACGGGATGAGCGTGCCGATAGCAGTTACTGCCTTTTTCGGTTGCGTCGCGATGGGACTCAACAGGTCTGTACGGTTTTTACTCTGCTACGCTGGTGTACCGCTGGCACTCTTTCTCATAGCATCGCAATTTCAAAATGTCGCCGGTTATTACTTATTCTGGACGATTCCTGCCTATTTTATTTTCGCTGGTATTGCGTGCGAAAGGGTTTGGGGGGCAATAGAATCACAATCAGGTGGAAAAATACTGGGGATGCTCATGCCATGTGTTCTGGTGGTGACGTTGCTCTCACAGGTCTATCTCTACTTTCAGATCGAAAACGGTGGGCGACCGAGATGGCGGGAGGCGTTTGAAGCGATTGAAGCCGAAAAGAGACCAACGGATAGCGTAGTGCTTTCAGAACCTGAGATGGGTCGGTATTACCTTCCAGAACTGATGCCCGTCTACATAGGCAAATTGTTAGACGACGCAGCAGGTTTCGAGAAACAGTGGGAATCTTCTGGAAAAGCGCGATTGTGGTTTGTTGTAGACGTGGCGAGTTTTAACGTTTTCGATGCGAATGTGGAGGTCCGCAGTTGGATTCGCGAACGCGGGCACCTTGTAAAGACCTTGCCTGCCTTCTCACGTGCGAAAGACAGGACAATTCACATCTATCTGTTGGAATAGAACATGATCGCCTTCAAGACAAAAACGCCTTGATTGCTCCGCCGACACCGACTGCGGCTGCAATACGAAATAACCAATCAATCAATGTTTTCTTGTAAGTCGCAACGGCTGTCGTTCCCGCTACAGCAGTTTCAACGTTCCGAAGTCGATCGTCTAAAGATTGAATATCGGAGCGGACATCAGCGATATCTGTTTTGAGTTCGGATCGGACCTCGGCAATCTGTGTTTTGAGTCCCGTGATCTGCCCCTTGAGTTCTGAAGACTGATTTTGTATATCAGCACGCAGTAACTCAAACATCTCTTTCGTTGTTATCGTATCACCGTTCATTGCTTTTTTCTCCATTTTTCTACAACCTGACAGTTTTAACACGCGGCCCGGTCTGATTGGCACGCAGCGCTGCTTCGCGATCGGCACACAGCCCGTAATAAAGGTGATTCTTGCACAGTTGCCTCCAAGCGTCCGGCATAGGAGTATTATACTCGCCTTTATGGAAAAAAATCAAGATTTTTTCTCATTTAGCCAGCGGCATTCAATTTCAACACAATCCTTAAAAAGAAAATGGGGATAGATGAAAAAACTATTAAACTTGCTATTTGAATCAAATTGTGGTAGACTGCTCTGCTGAATATAACAAAAGCAAATGGAGAGAATGAACCATGGCAACGGAAGTACAAACTGCTCAAAATGTATGACCACTACTAACAGAAGTTATTTTTGTTCCCCATCGACAAAGTGAATACCAACGACTTATAGAGGTATTAGACAATTTAATTGATGTCGTAGGAGAAGATGAAGGTCATCCATTAGCCTCCCTAATGGAAATCATCGGTGTATTGATAGAAAAATATGAAGACGAACACATCCCAGAACTGACAGAAATATAACTTGTAGAGGAATCAATGCCGAATGCTCGTTTAGCATTCAAAAGGGATGAAATAGACCTGAAAAGAGGTTTATACTTACACAATCGGTCTCAAAATAGTAGACACTCGGTGTTTAGTGTCCGCGCGGATAAACGACGGTGTCTACTACTTTTGCCCAACCCCCAAAGAAAATTTACTTCCGTATTAACATCTTACGCGTGGCAGTAAATTCACCTGCTGTCAATGTATAGAAATAGACACCGCTTGCGACAGGTTCCCCGACTTCGTTTTTACCATCCCAATATGCCGCACGGCTCCCAGAATCATAGTGTCCCCCAGACTGATGCCCTAAATCCAATGTGCGCACCAACGCGCCATCAGCAGCATAAATGGTGATGCTCACATCCGCAGGCGATGCCAACTGATACGGTATCCACGTCTCCGGGTTGAACGGATTCGGATAGTTGCCGAACAACGATGTGACATCAGGCGGGGGCGCAAAATCGGCAAGGCTCGGAGCGGCAGGCGGAATCTCAATATCCACATCTTCAAGTCTCCGAAGACTCGCAAGGAGACCCACATCTGCTATCGGGTTATCGGCAAGCCGTAAACTCGTCAGTTGCGTCAACTTCCCGATCGGAGATATATCGCGGATCTGATTCTCTCGGAGATATAACGTCCGAAGATTCGTTAATCCCGCAAGCGGCGAGACATCGCGGATCTGATTATAGTCGAGCCAGAGACTTTCGAGTTTCGTCAATTTTGCCAGCGGTGTGATGTTACTTATCTGACTATCATAGAGGGATAACCCTCTGAGTTGCTTAAATCCGGCAATCAGTCGGACACCGGCGTTCTTTATCGGATTGCCACCAATCAACAACCAATCTAATTGCGTTAATTTTGTAAGGGGACCGATGTTGCTGATTTGGTTTTCATCAAGCGTTAGCGTTTTTAGGCGCGTTAAGCCTGAAAGCGGATTTAAGTCCCGAATTTGGTTTCGATCGAGTCTTAATCGGGTGAGTTGTTTGGCATGCTCAAGTCCCGTGAGGTTCTTTATTTGACTGTTCCTGGCATCTAATACGTCAAGTTTCAACATATCTTGTTTTGTGATAGGACCTTTGTTTTTGAGTCCCAAGGCTTTTCGGACAGCCTTTGCCAAGTTCGCGTCGGTGATGGATACAACTTTGGGTTCCTGTGGCGCATCATCAGCGTCAGGATGTGACTGTTCCCAAAGTCGAAAAATAGACACGCTGATATTTCCAGATGTATCAATCACCCTAACACCAACATGATGTATCGCAGCATCGGAAAGACTTACAAAATCTGTAAAGCTACCCTTGGAATTTACATGAGAAAAAGTAACACCACCCTCATATTCAAATTCAACAACAGCTTCTGTTTTCCCTGCCAATCCACGAGATTTTTGGAGTTCTCCAGTCACAACGTGAGCACCTGGTGAGATTCGATCAAGTAAGATTTGATGAAGTCCACTTGAATCCTCGACTTTGAACCGAAGGGGTATACTTTTTGATCCTGCGGCGTATGTAGGCGAGGAAATGAGCTCAACGGTTGGTGGTGACATAAATGCCGTGGGAATGCGAGGATTAAAAAATGGGGACACAGCCAAATATTCGGCTGCTGCTGCAGATAGAGAAGGATCTTGACGGGCCCCATACGACATGATGTACGAATCATCCCGAAAATCGTGATGCAATCCGAAGGCATGTCCCAATTCATGTGCCACCGTTCCCCAGGTAAATTGATCAGGCACTATTACGAGTCCACCAATTTTTCCTCGTCGACCTCCGCGCCCACTTCCCCCGCCATTACGAAGGTAAGGAAGTTTCCCAGCCCCAAGCACAATGAAGTAAATATTCGCCCCAAAATCAAATGCCTGCTCCAGTTCCTCAATTACAGCATCGCCAGCGGTGTTGTCATAGTGGCTAAAGGGGGATTTCCCATTTACGAGACGCACCCTTGGGGCCCCCTGACGATCGGTTTCAAAGCGAAAAGTTTTCTTGCCTTCGCCGTGTGCTTGCATCTGCTCGGCAAAGAAGTTTTGAGCGGTGCGGATACTATCTTTCATCTCCTGAACGACTTTGGGACGGTATAGCCAGTCATTGGGCAGAAAGTAGATCATCCGAACTGTAGGGAGTTCACCAACGTTCAAATTCTGTCCGGCACTCATGTGTAGTGGACAGATGAATATAACACACAGCACGGATAAGATAAATAGAGTCAAGGGTATTTTCATGTAGTGATACCTCCGATATGAACAAGGGTTCGCTACGTTGTTTCGCCTCCTTACGAAGTCCCTATCTGTAGACGTTAATATGCCCTGCTTCTATCCTTCCTTCAGGAAAGATAATAACACATCTCTCAGGGGCTTCATATTGAGTTCCGTTTTCTAACTTTAGGACACCTCTAAAAGTTAATGAACCCGCAACTTTATCATTGTACTTCTCTATAACAGAGATGATAAGATCCCCTTGATGAGTGAATTTCTTGTTCGATTCTGTATCATAGAGTTCGTCGGGTAGTTTATCACCGACGCTATAAGTTTTGTCAGGATTCCTCTCAATTCTAACGGGGGTTTGGCGCGGACGTATTTCATCTACACGCTTCTGTTTAGGTTCGATAGTTTCTAAGGTGATTGGCACTGGTGGCGTTTTTTGGCATGCAACCAACGTGCAAATCAACACGCAGAGAATTATAGGTATTGTTTACATTTAGAAGTTATTGACATTTTGCGTATAACTTGGTAAA